>NZ_JAUZVW010000013.1:0-131422 GCF_033441575.1 Flagellimonas baculiformis | reverse complement strand
AAGGTGGGTCACTTTCGTCCGGCCAGCTATGGTCACTTTGAACCGGCGAGGGTGGTATACTATGTCCGGCGTTTCCACACTAGGGACATTTCCAACAATCCTGAAAAATTGACCATTTATGCCCGTATCACCGTCAATGGAAAACGTGCCGAGATAAGTTTGAAACGTTATGTTTCGGTGAATGAATGGGATGAAAATAAGGGCAGGCTACATGGCCTAACCCACAAGGCACGTTTGTTGAACAGCTATCTGGATGAGGTTTACGGTGAAATTATGGACACCCATAAACAGTTGTTGCGAGAGGACAAGGTTATAACCTCACAGGCCATCAAAGCCCGTTATCTTGGACAAGATGAAGAGCACAAGACACTAATGGAGCTTATCAAGTACCATTACGAATCACAAAGGAATAAGCTTCGTCCGGGAACCATGAAAAACTATTATGGTACAGAAAAATATCTCAAAAGGTTCTTGGAGCATACCCGCAGACTTCAAGACATCAACTTAAAGCGATTGAACTATAAGTTCATCACTGATTTTGAGAACTATTTGATAAATGGGCCTGATCTGCAAAAGGGAAAGAAGTGTACAAATAATGGGGCCATGAAACATTTGGAGCGGTTAAGGAAAATGGTAAACCTTGCCGTGAGGTTGGAATGGTTGGACAAAGACCCGTTTGTAAACTATAAAAAGCATTATAAGAAGAGTGAACGCTCTTTTTTGACCGAAAGGGAACTCAAGCTCATTGAGGAGACAACATTTTCAGGAAGGGGGTATGAGAGGGTCAAGGACACCTTTCTTTTTTCATGTTATACAGGATTGGCCTATGGAGATGTAAAAACATTGGATATAGATCATATGCGGTTCGGCATAGATGGAAACCTTTGGATTCATACGAAAAGGGAAAAAACCGATGAAGCGGTCAAGGTTCCCTTACTTCCCAAAGCAAAACAAATCTTGGATAAATATAAAAACTGCAATGAAAGATTGGTACACGGAAAGTTGTTACCAGTATTGAGCAACCAAAAGACCAACAGTTATTTAAAGGAGATTACAAAGGCTTGTGGAATCTATAAGAATATTTCTTTCCATACTGCCAGGCACACTTTTGCCACAACGGTAACACTCTCCAATGGTGTTCCAATTGAAACCGTTTCCAAGATGTTGGGTCATTCCAAGCTGACCACCACTTAAATTTATGGGAGGGTCTTGGAAAGGAAAGTTGGTGATGATATGCGAATGTTGGTGGAAAGAATGGAAAGTAAATAAAGCATTGTTTGTTTGGGGTGTGTAAATTAAACTCTGTCCGATCCATCAATCCCTCTGGGGCTAGCCCCAGAGGGATTGGGATTTAATTCCAAGTGAATCCTCTCCCCAAATTTAATGTAAAGTTGCTGGACCACCAGGCTCCAATTTTGGAGGGGCAGGTCCATTTCTTCTCGATGTTCTTAGTGGCCAAGTAGACCAGATTGAGCAGGGCCATATCGTTTGTAAAAGCCCCTTTGGTCTTGGTGACCTTGCGCTCCTAGCGGTGGAAGCCCTCCACGGCATTGGTGGTATAGATCGCTTGCGGATGGGCGGGGTGTATTGGAAGTACTGGGAGAACTCCTCCCAGTTGTTCTGCCAGGATTCAATGACCACGGGATATTTACCGCCCCATTTTTCGCCCAGGGCCAGAAGTTCGTCCTCGGCCACCTCCTTACTGGAGGCACGGTATACCTCTTTGAGGTCCCACATGAACTCCTTTTGGTCCTTTGAGGCAATATACCTCAGGGAATTGCGTATCTGGTGGACAATGCACTTCTGTACCTGGGTCTTTGGGAATATGCTAAGGATGGCCTCTGTAAAGCCCTTCAGGTTAATAAGGATATCCTGCAGTCCACGGTTGTTCAGGTCGGTCAGTACCTGGAGCCAGAAGTTGGCACCTTCGCTCTCGGAGATGTACATGCCCAAAACTTCCTTATATCCCTCCTTATTGATGGCAAGTATGTTAGAAAGGGCCTTGTGCTCGATCTTCCCATCGACCTTTACCTTGAGTGCATCGCATCGCGCCATACGATGCAATAGAGGGGCTCCAGGGGACGGTTCTGCCACGCCTTTACATCGGGGACGATTCGATCGGTGATCTGGCTTACGACCATATGGGAAATCTTCGTATCGTACATCTCCTTTATATGGAACGAGATGTCCCGGTAACTCATCCTAAGGCCGTAGAGGCCGATGATCTTCTCCGAGAGATTGTCAGCCAGGATGGTCTGGCGTTTTTTCACCAACTCCGGCTCAAAGCTGCTCTGGCGGTCCTGCGGGGTATCGATATCGAAGGTCCCAAAACCAATTTTCAGCGTCTTTTTTCCCTTGCCATTGCGTTTGTTGCCCTTGGTGCGCTCACCCTCGTCCAGATGGCCGTCCATCTCAGCCTCAAGGGCTTTCTCAATCACATTCTTCAGCATAGGGGCAAAAGCGCCTCCCTCACCGAAAAGGTTCTTGCCTGACATGAACTGCTCGAGCACCTTCTTTTCAAATTCTGTCTGTTTTTTCTTTGTCATGGTACTATCTGAATAAAATTAATACTTCTAATCTTTTTCAGACAGAGTTCAGTTTACAGTCTTTAACGCAATTAAAACCTTTATTTCATTTACACAATAGAACAACGTTTAATAATTTGTATTTAATTATATAGTATTACCTCCAACTCCAATTGATTAAGGAGTAAGAGCAATCGTTTATTTGAACTCTGTTTAAGTTCAGTTCTTTTTAATCCTTTACAAAAATTACCCTCTATTGATTGTTCTCCACCATTGTATTTGAGAGTCGATTTGAAATAAAAACAATTCCCTTCTATTTTGATCATCTCGTTCATAAATCCCCCTAACCCATTTACCATTTTTTGGAAATCAGTCAACTCAGATTTTGTAGAGTCATATGTCAATTTATAGGTGCACTCATCTATCCATTCAATAATTGCATGTCGTGGATCCATAGGGAAGTCAGTTTCTTTTAATTCATCTGGTAATTCCCTGGGGATTTCTGTTTGAGAACTTCCCACTCTGATTATTTTCCATTCAACTTTCACAGGTTCGGTCATGCTTGAAATAAACACTCCTTCTTTAAAATCATTACATGATAGTGTAAGTACCCCCTAGATCCGCTATAGTTTAGGTTTTACAAAATAGTTTTTTTCCGTTATGGAAAAGCTAGCTTTTCCATAACACCTCAAAAATTCCATCGATGGGTTGGACAACAATACCCATGAACTGTTCATGAGGTTACAACTATGATCTGATCATAAAGGATATTTTACGATATAAGATGAACGCCCCTCGACCAAGGGGCGTTTTTTTGTGATGGGCCAAGACTGGGATTTGCAAAGAGATCGGCACTTACAAGTATGTGGGATCCCATGGGGACCAAAATCCTCTTGGTATTTGGAACTGGCTTATCCGTGTAAGGCCCGACGATATTTTATCTAACCTTACAATTGGTTTTGAGGATATGGGATAGCCAAGCCTGCGAGGGGTCATCATTGATCAAAAAGTTGACATCTCCCATGCCCATTGTCAAATGTCAAAAATGGTTTGATGACATTTTTCTATGTGTTCGATATGGAGGTGAAACAATTCACCTTAAACCAAACATCTATGAGAGCACGTATGCAAAAAAGGAGCAGATATGTATTGGCCCTATTTCTTTTCCTATTGGTAATGGCCTGCAGTTCAAGCGACACGGAAAACCCGTTGGATCCAGACCCTATCCAGAATCCCGACCCCGATCCAAATCCGAACCCAAACCCAAATCCTTCCATAACACAAGAAGACATCCCACAGGTCGATGATGCAGTGAGTGAATTTATGGAACTTTATCAAGTCCCAGGAGCTGCCCTGGCGGTTAGCGTGGACGAAAAAATGGTCTATTCCAAGGGATATGGTCTGGCCAATGTCGAGAATTCCGTAGCTGTCGAAGCGGACAATCAATTCCGGATAGCAAGTATTTCAAAAGTGTTTACGGCAACTGCCATTTTGAGATTGGCAGATGATGGGTTATTGTCCTTGGATGAACCTGTTTTTGGCCCCGAAGGTGTATTGGGGGAGGATTTTGGGACTGCTATACTTACCGAGGATGAACTCAGTTTTACCGTAGATCATCTGTTGGTCCATGAATTGGGCGGGTGGGGTGCATCCAGCGGAGGGGATCCCATTGACTATCAACCCAACCTGGGCACTTCCGATTTTATCGAATATGTGCTGAACAATTGGGCGCTTAACAATGCCCCGGGAGAAGCATTCAGCTATAGCAATACAGGATATTGGCTTCTTGCACGGATTGTTGAGGAAAGATCGGGAGAAACCTTTGAGGCCTATTTGGATGGGCTGCTTTCGCCACTCGGCATCACCACCTTTAAAATGACCACCTTCAAGGAAGATGACCTTGGGGAAAATGAAGTGTACTATTACGGTACCGATAGTGATACGCCCTATATTTTTACCATAGCCTCCAGAAGGGACGGGGATGCAGGTGTCGTTATCAGCGCCCCGGACCTATTGCGCTTTCTTTGCGCCATTGATGGTGCTTCGACAAGACCGGATGTTTTGGCCCCCAATTCCATTCAATTGTTGTCAGAGACTACCCAACTCTCCAATCTGGGCAGGGGACTTGCCGTTTGGGCTGAACAAGGGGTCAGGTACTTTACTGGTAGCTTGCCAGGTAACCGGTCTTGGATGATGATTTCCAACAACGGGCACACGGCAACCATCTTGTTGAATTTAAGGAGGACGGATACTGCGCAATTTGACAATGATCTCCAATCACTGCTTTTGGACATTGTGAATGATGGAAACATTCCATGGCAAACAGATCTGGATCAATTCTGATTCTTTACGGCATTTCAATGTATAGAAGGCCTTATTTCAATCAATAACCATAATCCATCAAAAACAAAACAATGAAAACCTCGACCCTAATTTTTATACCCTGTCTTTTTTTTATTTCCTGTATGGGCGGACCCACATCGAACAAGGAAGAGCTATCCACAAGAGGGTACGATCGGGAATCTGGCATGTATGAAGATTTGGAGGACAGTGATGAGTCGGGAAGCGAAGGTTCTTTTTCCGGACGGATCCAAGTCACTTCAAAAAAGGTACACCATTTGCGCGATGCCCGCACAGGTTTGGTCGTTAACAGCACGGAATACCCTTCAGACTGGAAAGTGATTTCCAAAGCATCCTATACCATAGACCAGAAACTGCCCACCTTTTTGATACAGATAACAGGGCCCGATCATTTACAAAGTTTCAACACTCCTGTTACCTACCACATGGATTACCAAGACCCACAAATGGCAGAAGCCATGTACAACACTCCATACGGAAGGTTGGTAAGGCCCCTTGCCAGTCCCCAACAGATCTTCAATGAGGAGGTAAAGACCCGAATGTCCAAAAGCGGGTTTCACTATGTGGGGGAAAGGGAACAGCCCGAAGTGACCCAATACCTGCGGAACAAACTTGCCTCCAAATCCACCATGAACAGCTCCCTGTCGATGTATAACACGGAGTGGAAAAATGGTTCCGGGCAAAAAGCGATGGCAAGTGTGTCCATCATAAGTATGCAACAGCCCACTATATCAGGAAGCATGATGGTTTGGTTCTATACGGTGAACTACACATTTGTGGATGAGGTGGCCTACGAACCGACCCTTGAAAAAATGAAAGAGGCCACCTTCAGCTATACCGAAAACCCACAATGGGAAAACTATGTGACCCAACTGGGGCAACAACGGGCCCAGGAGAACCAAAGAAGGATGGCAATGGCCTCGGCCCAGCACCAGAATAGGATGCAGGCCAGATGGGCCGCTTTCAACGCCCACCAAGAGAAGATGAAGGGCATCTGGGCCGCACAGGATGCTAACCATGCCTCTTTCATGAACCGAAACTTTGGAGCGGGAAGTAATACAGGTCAAAGACAGTTCATCAACATGATCAATGAAGAGGAAACGGTCTATAACCCACTCACAGGAACCAATTATCAGGTAAATGCAGGTTCGACCGAGTATTGGATGGACAGCGATGGAAACTATATCCAAAACGACGACCTTTTTTATACGCCCAACGGAGACATCAACCTCAATAACCGCGAATGGACAAAGGTGAAGGGGGCCTATTGATGACATTTTTTTCCTTTTTCGATAACCTTAAAAGAAACACCAATTAAAAATCAGAAACCAAATGAAAACCTCAGTAAAAATTATTGTGTCGCTCATTTTTGCCTTTGTGTTGGCAATGAGTTGCAACTCGGACGACAACACCCTTAAAATGGACGACGATGTGTCGCAGACCGATGATGATCCAACCCCCACAGATGATGACCCAGGACCGACCGAGGGCTATGAAATGGTGGACGTGCAAGTTATTCTACCTGATGATTCAAATGCGGATATAACAGGTGCATCCCTTTTTGGCATGGGCACCACAAGTGATCTTGATGGTGCGGCAAAAGGCAACATTCCTTTCAATCCCGGAAGTGTGGAGCTGACCTATTTGTTCGATGCCGACGGTGACCTACTGCTTGCAGGGTTCATGACCGACGAACGAAAGGAAGTATCCGTGGCCACAACCGCCGAAGTGATGTTGTATTTTGGGATGCTCACCTCACTTCGAACAACTCCCTATAAAAAAATGTTCGTGGAGCGCATTGTACAGGAACAGGCCTTCATGGACCTTGCTGCCGAATTTGAGACGTTGTTCAACCAAAACCCGAAGGTATTTGCGGAGGGAGGGTTTACGGACGCGCTCAATGAGGCGATCACCGCACTCACGTCAAAGGAACCCATCGACATTGGTTCCAAAATAGATTTTGGCCCCATTGAAAGCAGTGGTTTGTCCCTTGACGAAGCCGGGGAACAGTCCTTCACCGTTTCCAATAGCTACCCAAGACGTACCCACGGGTTTGTCTATAAAAAATCCTATAAGGATGAGTTTGGGAATGAGACCATCATCAACTCGGAAATTGAAGGAGGCGACACCCCGGACCATGAACTGGAAATCCCTTTTATTGCACTGGCCAATGAGAATCAAGATGATCTACAGGGACAGGTAACCAATTTCAATCTGTGCTCGCAGGGCGCCCGCTACGCTTCAAAAACATCTTCTGCACTGGAACTGGAACTTGTGGAAGGGAGAGCTTCAGAAACCTATGAACTGGCCGTAATTGGTCCCGGTAGTGGCGGTGCTGCAGGCCGTGGACTCACCAATGCCGAACAAGAGAAATTTGAGGAACTTTCCGTGGAGACCTTTATTATGGACTATTTTCTTCCCATTTTAATGGATATTGGTGGAAACCGGGACACTTTTGAGACCAAGGCCTTGCAAGGGGCCACTTCCATGGTGGGTACGGTGGAGCCCATTCTAAGGGCGCATGAACCTTCCATCACCGCTGTTCTGGACAATGATTTTGAAACGGCCATGAACGAATTCCTGCCTTTTCTCTACGGCGATATCAGGCTCTCCAATGACCTTAGGAACATTATGACCCAAATGTACGGCATCCTTTCAACCGGAAGCAGCCCAAATACCTTCATTCAGAACAATGAACTGATCCAGGAAGGCGAACAACGCTATCTGAAGCTCACCAGTGCCATATTGCGTTCCATCAAGGAATCGGTGGGCATAAATTGCATCAACCAACGATTGGGTGTTTCGGCAAAACTGGAAAAGTGGGACATCACTATCTCAGAGGGCGTTGTAAAGTTACAGCCCGAAAAAATGACTGCGGTGCCCTTTGGAGACCCCAAGGAAATCCGAGCCAAAGTCCTCATCAATTTGGAAGAGGGGGAGGAACTTGAATATGAGTGGAGCACCACAACGCAATTTGGTGGAGTGTTGAACGATTACAATGGCCAAGATGGAACCAGTTTTACCACTACCAGCGATAAAGTGGCCTTTTTCAGCAATGCCTCGGCAACTGCCCTTGGTGATGGTGAAAATCTCGAAGAGGTTACCGTTGTTGCCTATTTGAAGAGTGGAAGCTCAAGAGATGAACTCGGCACGGCCACCATGACCGTGGATGTGAAGAAGAAAAAGTTTGAGATAAAGCCCGATGGAATCACCATTAAAGGAGATGATGAGGTGAACTTGAAACTTGTGCACAATGATGGAGAGACTGCCATTCCCAATGCCGAGACCGAATACAAGGTCGTATGGTCCACCAATGGCAGTTATGGACTGCTCAATGGGATTTCAACGACAATAACCACTTTGGATGATGGTTCAATGAGCTATGAAGCCCAAGACACCGAGGTGGAAAGTGCTACGGAAATCATCAAGGCTGAAATTTATGCCCGACCAAAGGGCAGTGACCAAGGCTATGCGCTTGCAGATGAAGCTGAGGCAACCCTCACCATTGAAAATGATGACCAGACACTTATTTATTATGTTGATATTGGAGTGGACAGCCATAGGGACCAAGTGGGCATTTACCATAATGCCCAAGTCTGGAGTTCCTTTAAATGGAACACCAATGAGGCCTTGGAGGATATCCCTGATGGATTTGAAGTGGAACGTTATACCATGCGGATCATTGAAAGGACCCCGGATGTGATACCATCCTGCAGTTATACCAGTGATACTTGGACCCCTCAGGAATTGGAAGGGGGCAGCGAAGGTTCCGAATTGGAATTGAGATGCCCGGTGGGAGCCATTTCAGGACCAAACTCAGCAAATGTATCCAGTTGGATGTCCGAGGCCTTGGCCCGCTATGCCTCAGCAAAAGGCTATGCCCAAGTAACAGTGTATTTAAAACCAAAAAGTTAGGAACATAACGATAAAATAGCATATGAACTTTTAAATTTCTTTAAATTCCCCATGCTTTCCGAAAAGTATGGGGAATACACAAAGAAAAGATACCGGCACAATCCTAGAAGGTTTTAGAAAGAATGATGAAAACATTCTGGAAGAGGTTTACCTAAGTGTTTTCCCACGGGTCAGGGTCCACATCCTCAAAAACAGCGGCAATGAGACCAAGGCAAAGGATATTTATCAAGAGGCGTTCATTGCGTGTTGGCAAAATGTAAAGGACGACAAATTTGACGGAACCGGAAGTTTGGAGGCGTACCTGTTCACCATTGCCAAGAACAAATGGACGGACCATCTAAGATCCGCCCGGTTCAAGAAAACGGTCCATCAAGATGTAATACCCTTGATCGATCAGGAAGAGGACGAAGACCAGGACAACGAGATTCAAAATGAACAGGACATCATGAAACGAGCCCTCCAAGAATTGGGAAGTGGATGCAAAAACCTTTTGACCCTCTTCTATTTTGAACGAAAAAACATGGAAGAGATAGCCGAAAAACTCGGCATTGGAGCGGCATCAGCCCGAAACAAAAAATACCGGTGCATGGAACAGTTACGTGCACTGGCCCAACACATCAAGAACAATGGATAAGGAACCTACATATTGGACCCTTGAAGAACAGGACCTTTTTGAAAGATACCTTCTTGATGGGATGGATGCCCAAGAAAGGGCTGCTTTTGAGTCCCAACTGCAATCCGATTCCAACTTGAATACCAAGTTTTTGGAATTTAAGGGATTGTTTCGGACCATTGAGGAAGAAGGTCTGCGTTCCAAATTGAACGATTTTCACAAGCAACTGGAAGACGATGCCCAGATCAGACCCCTTCATACAACCTCCTACCGGTTACTTTTCCGGGTCGCGGCCGCCATTGCACTTTTGATTGCCCTCGGGGGTATTTGGTATTTCTACATTCCCAATGCCAACGAAAGGCTGTTCAATGCCTATTTCACCCCAGACCCTGGTTTACCTACGGTGATGGGCAATAGCGACAACTATGATTTTTATGAAGCCATGGTGGATTATAAACAGGGAAATTATACAACTGCCGCGCAGAAATGGGAAAATTTGTTATCGCAAAAAATGGACAACGATACCATCAATTATTTTTTGGGTGCGGTCTATTTGGCCAATGAGGAACCCAGCAAAGCGATTCCCTATTTTGATCGTGTGCTTGGTAACACCCAATCTTCTTTCCAAAGCGAAGCGGCATATTACAAGGGCTTGGCACATTTGAAGAACAATGAGGTGGAGGCAGCCCTCAAAAGTTTGGAGCAAACTTCAGATGAAAAGGGCCGGGAATTGGCCAAAAAACTCCGAGATTGATTCGATATGGGCAAGGGTTTCGCATATTTCCTTTTGGGGTTTGTCTTTTTGTTGCAGACAGCCATGCATGCCCAACAGAAACATCCCATACTAAAAACGCTGGATAGCCTTATCGCTGCGGACGCCTTCGGGAGCGCACAAGAAATCATTAAAGCTGAAATAGATAGCAAAACAAAAGACCCTTCCCTGAACTTGGGCTGGTTGGTCTATCCCCTTGCAAAGTCAGAGTTTCTGCTGGACCATGCGACCCATTTTCCAATGGCACAAGAGCTACTGAAGGATATTCAGTCCAAGAATCAGGCAGATTCCGTCCAATATGAAGCATTTCTGGGGCTAGGGCTTGCCCATGTGGACCAAGGCAGTGTTCTCAAAGCCAATCAGTATATGTCCCGTGCCAATGCTTTGGCAAACACCATGCAGGACGCACAGCGTAAGGTGGCCACAGAGTTTCATTTGGGAGAAATAGGTCTCAAGCTGGGAGATGTTGACCAATTGATGGCCCGCACGGACAACGCACTTCGGTTGATGGAGGCCCATCCAAAAACAAGATTTCCCTTGGCACCAAGAATACTGAATTACAAGGCTTCACTGATGCACTTCATGGCCAAACCGGACAGTGCCGATTATTATTTTGACAAGGCCATCCGGTCAATTGATCCCATGGACAAGGATGCTGAACAGCTGTACTATCTTCCCGGCACCATTTATGGTAATTGGACCATGGTGAAGCAGAGTGCTGGGGACTATGGCACGGCCATGGAACTTACCTTAAAGAGTATTTCAAGTTTCAACACCTTTTTACAACATACGCACAACCACCCACTGACGGAAAAGGTGCATGGCAACCTGTCCATCGCCTACAGAAACCTGGGCAGCCTCTATAACGACTTCGGAGATAAGGAAAAGGCCATCCAAGTGGCCACATTGGGGTACAATCACGCCAAAAAATACTTTCTTCCCAATACGGTGCAATATTTCAGTGCCGTACTGATGATGGCGGAGGCCCATCTTTATGCAGAAAACCAACAAAAGGCCAGAGAATACCTCAAAGAAGCGGAGGAATCCTTGGCCTCGGTGCCAGGAGACAATTGGTCCTATGCCGCCAATCTATATTTTGCCCTGGCAGACCTTGAAAAAAAAGAGGGAAATTTTTCGGAAGCCATCACCAATTACCAAAAAACTTTGGATGCTTATACCCATAGCAGTGCCGATGAATTCAGTCAAAACATCATTTTTGCACGGTCCAACTTGGCCCAGGTCTATGCAGAGAACGAACAGTTTAAGGAAGCATTGGATCTTATTGACAACACCTATTCCAAAGTAGCTGAAGCCTATGGTGCACAGAGCTACTTGGCCAAAATGATGCAGCTCAGCAAAATCAAGATCTACTTTCTAAAAAGTGATTTTGAAAGCGCCATCAAACTATGTCAGCAACTATTGGATGGGTATGGTGGCATCGCCGATGTGGAAAACCGACCTTATCTCTGGAGCGAACAGGCCGAAATTCTCATGTATCTGGCCAAATCCAAATTGCGCTCGTTGCCCCATGTGCCCAAAAATCTTATTGAAATTGCGCAGATCATCGATGATGCCACGGCACTGGTTGAAAAGCGAAAATCGTTGGTCACCTCCCAAGAAGGGGTGAGCAACCTTATTGCCAACAACAGGGAGGTCTTTAATGTGGCCAAAAAGGTGTATATGGAACTTTACCGGCAGACCAATGATGATGCCTACCTCGAAAAAGTCATGGCCTTGCACGAATCGTCCATTTACAACCGGATTCGGGCGCGGTTGAACCTAACCGCTGATGCTTTGGCGCCCATCGACATTAGGGAGCAGGAAAACTCGTTACGCAATCAAATCAATGGTTTTTTTGATCTTGAAGGGAACGAAACACAGTTCAATGTGGCGGAATGGGATTCACTCAATAGGTCATGGCAAGACCATTTGGGGTTTCTGCAAAAGGAACACCCAAAGTATTACAGGATGCGATATGCCTCCATTGTGGAACCGCTTAAAAATCTAGGGCAGCATATCCCGGCCAATACCACGCTGGTCCGTTATTTTTCCGACGGTGACGACAACTACGTCTATGTTTACCAAGACGGCGGGTCCCACTTGATAAAGTTGGATCCGTTAAAGGATTTCTGCATAGCGTCCATATCCGATTACAGTGTTCCGGAAGCTGAACTGTTTGATTGCCTACATCAACTTTACCAAATCGTATGGGCACCTATTGAAGGCATTGTAAAAACCGAAAATGTCATCATTTTTCCGGATGGAGAGCTGTTCAACCTTGCTTTTGAATTGTTGACGCCCCAAAAAATAAGTTCCAACCAAGAGCTGGCAACGGGCAGCCTTTTGGCAAAGCACACTATTTCATACAACTACAGCCTGTTCATGCTCGGCAAAAAACAAGGTGTTGTGGGTTTTGAAAAGGATTTTATTGCCTTTGCCCCCGAATTTGATGAGGAAATGAAGACCAATTACCAAATGGCCATTTCCGATTCCCTGTTTTTGGACCAAACGTACCTTACGTTGCTTCCCCAGCCGTTTAGCTCGGAACTGGTGAAAAAATTCAGCAGAAAGTTTGATGGCCGCTCATTCTTGAACGAAAATGCCTCCAAACAACTGTTCACAAAAAATGCCAAGGAGCACAAGATCATACATATTGGCACCCATGCCGAATCCAACAATGTAAGCCCGGAACTTTCGCGATTGGTGTTTGCCAAGAATGTCACAGATTCTTTGGACATCAATGACAATTACCTGTACACCTATGAAATCTATAACCAAAACCTCAGTTCCCACTTGGCCATACTGACAGCCTGTGAGACGGGAAAGCCGACTTATCAGCCAGGGGAGGGGATGATTTCATTGGCACATGCCTTTAATTATGCGGGCAGTGAAAGTGTTTTGACCAGCCTTTGGCAGATTGATGAAAAATCCAGCAATGAAATATTGGAACGTTTTTATGGCCACCTGTCGGAAGGAAAACCAAAACATGTGGCCCTTCGCTTGGCCAAATTGGATTATTTGGCTGATGGCCAAGGGCGTACTCTACATCCACAGTACTGGGCTGGACTGGTCTTGATGGGGGATACGTCCCCAGTGGAACTCTCTCGACCCGCTTTTTGGCCTCTATGGGTTGTGGCCGCCCTGATTGTGCTGATTGTGGCCGTGGTCTTCCTAAAAAAGAAAAGCTCCCATAAAGGGAGCTGATCCAAAAACCAACTAACTACTGAACATCAGTTTTTTCTTTATCCTTGATTGTTGGGGACATTAGGGTTGTTGTCGTCAGGATCTTCATTGGCAGGAACCCCATCGTTGTCGTTGTCCACAAAGGTGCCGTCCCTTCCCACAAAGAGCTGGAAGTTTATGGGAAGAAAAGTATCCATGACCTGCGCATTGTATTCGTTGCTCGGAGCGGAGGTGACAGAAATAGCAGAGAATGTGCCCCCGGCAAGATAGGTGGACCTTACCCACACCTGGGCGGTTATACCATTGAAACGGAGAAGGCGTGCCTCAAACTGGGAAGGGATGCCTTCAAATGAATTGTTTGCAGAGGTCCTGCATAGCACATCAGGGGTGCCACTGAAGCCATAATGGGCAAATACGCCGTTGATTTCATTGGCGATAATGGCAGTGGCGGAAACCTGCCCGTTCAATTGTGTGTTGGGAATCCATCGGAAAACCACAGCTTCATCATTTCGAACCACATTGACACCCAAAGTACCGGTTTGTGCATCGGTAATTTCAAAAGCCGAAAATCCTTGGGGGTATATAAATCCCAAAAGAGGGTGCAAGCTATGCACAAACTGTCCCCCTGGATTGTTGACCGTGGGGACTTGGGTCAAAGGTGCAGGGATAGAGTGGGCAAATTCCCAATAGATACCCGTTAGCCCAGTGGCATTTGCACAAAGGCCTTGCGGTTCTGCATTGGCCAGGCCGTTGTTGGAATCGGAATCGGAACTACAGCCGATAAGACATAAAATAATCGTTGATACAAATAAGGTTGGAATACGTTTCATTGTTTTTCTTTTTCCATATATCGACGGAAAAGGAAAATGTCATCAATGAAGTGGACATATTATTGGACAACATTGCCACGAGCTGTCCGCGCGCTTGAATCGTAAAGGTTCCATTGAAAAGTCCTTTTGAGTTTAAGTTCTCTTTAGAAAACTGACAATAAAATCTGCCCTTTCGTTTACTGTCAATCGGGGCACCTCGACAAGGTCGTATTGATATCCCCGGTAGGTCTGGATCATTTTATTGTAAGTGAAAACGGCTTCGTTCCAATCCTGTTTGCGTTGTGCATCGGTTTGGTAAATGTCCTTCCACGGGGGCAAAATGAAGACATTACTATTGTACCGCAAGGTTTCCGATGTAGTTTTCATTTCTTTGTCAATGGGAATGCCTTCAAGGGATGCATAGCAAAGGGCATCCAAAAAGCCACGGTCGAAGAATACGGGTTGGGTCCCACTGTACCCCTTGATTGTTTTTTTAAAACTTTTCACGGAACGGTGGAACATCATTTCCATGTACCTTTTTTTGTTCTTCCAAGGTAAAGCTTCGCCATCGATTTCCTGTTGTTCTTTTATGAGCTCGCGGGCGATTTCCGGAACTGTGGCAATGCCCCTATTCCGGAGTTCGTTCAATAGGGTGGTCTTGCCTACGCCTGGGCCACCTGTGATGATATAAAATGGTATATGTTCCTTAGGTGTCTTCAAAAGCGTTTTGGGCAGGTTAAATAAAGTTGATTTTTCGCTTTTCGTTAAATAAATGGTCGGCAAAACTACAAACTTCTACTAATCTGGAAACGATAAAACGGCACATTTGGGACAGTTGTGCGACTATGGCGAATCATTTGCTTCCAAAAAAGCAAAGCGCCACGAAGATACAACTTTAATGTTCCCTCTGATGGCGTCGAACTCTTCCTGTTCCAACAGATGCCTTTACCCTTTCGAACAGGTTGGGAGGGAGGGTTCTGTCAAGATTACGATTTGGATCCCATGAATAGGAAGTTATCCATTCGTCTTGGATTGTATGCGTGGAAGTCAACCTTGGGAGGCGAGCTGTTTGGCAAGCTGCCCCAATTGTTTGAGTTTGTCATGCAATTCTTCGGTCCAGGGCAGGCCATAACTCAGCCGCATGCAGTTGTTGAACTGATCTTGGAGGGAAAACATCCGACCAGGGGCAATGCTGATTCCCTTGCGTATGGCCATGTCGTAAAGGTAGGCCGTATCGATGCCCTTGTCCAGTTCCATCCAAAACATAAACCCGCCTTGCGGTTGACTGATCCGGGTCTTTTCCGGAAAGTGTTCCGATATGGTCCTGGCATAGTGCAGACTATTACTGTATAATTGTTTTCGCAATTTTCGCAAGTAATTTTCATAACGGCCCTTTTCCAGAAAATTGGCTATGGCCTCTTGGGTAATCGTAGTGGAGGAAACCGAATGGATCAGTTTTTGATGGATGATCTTTTCCTTATACTTCCCAGGGGCTATCCAACCCACACGGTACCCTGGCGCCAAGGTCTTGGAAACCGACCCTATCCACAGAACCGACCCTTCCTCATCAAAGGCCTTGCAGGGTTTGGGGCGATGGTTCCCAAAGTAGACGTCTCCGTAGAGATCGTCCTCGATCAGGGGGATGCCTGATTTGGAGAGCATGCCCACCACTTCTTTTTTGTGCGCTTCGGGCATGCAACTGCCCAATGGGTTGTTGAAATTGGAGACCAGGATACAAGTCTTGATTTTCGGTATCACTTTTTCCAATGCTTCGAGTTCCATACCCGTGATGGGATGTGTCGGCAATTCGATTACCTTTAGTCCCAGACTTTTAGCAAGTTGCAATATCCCAAAATATACAGGGCTTTCAACGGCAATGGTGTCCCCTTTTTCCGTGAGGGCCATCAAGGCAAAGGAAAGGGCATTCATGGCCCCGGCCGTGGTGACGATATCCTCGCCCTGCAGATGACCGTTCCATGTGTAGGTGAAGCGGGCAATGTCCCTGCGGAGTTTTGCATTGCCCTGTATGTTCTCGTAGGCCGTGCCGCTTCCATCCAAGGTTCTCATGGCACGGGCCAGTTCCTTGTTGAGCTTGGCGATGGGAAGGAGGTCGTTGGCAGGTACTCCAAGGGAAAACCGGGTGATGTGGCCTTCGTTCAAGCTCCCATATACCTTGGCGATCAGCGCCTCGACACATTCAGGACCATACGTCCCATCGGGGGAGCTGGTGGAGGGAACGGAAAGGGAACTTTGCTTGTAGGTCACAAAAAAGCCTGATTTGGGCCTTGATATGATCAAACCGTGGGCCTCCAATTCCAAATAGGTCTGGAGGGCCGTGCTCATACTGATCCCATATTCCTTTTTCAAGGTACGCAACGAGGGCATTTTCTCCCCCGTTTTTAAGGTTCCGCTTTTGATCTGTTCCGAAAGGGTTTCGGCCAATTGTTGGTATAAAGTGATGCCCATATCTATCTGTACCCTTCAAAATTAATGAAATTGTATCTGTACTCTTCAATGTTATCGCCTTTATTTTGTGTGGACGAACAGCGGTCATCCCTTGGGCAGGAGATATGATAAGGAACGGGGATGTGCTCAGCACTTCACGAAAAATGCGAATAGAAAGGACGACAAACGGGGACCTGACCCATGTGGAAGGGATTTACCAAGAGGCTAGGGCGTATCAGTTCCAGCAGAGTGGCTATGGTTGGCCGATTTTTGAAAGGTCGTTCATCATGGGGGAGATTCTGGAGAAGAGGCATTATAAAATCATCGATGAAAAGGGTCAGATGGTAGCGGTTTTTTCCACTGTCAACACAGAGCCGGTCATTTGGGACGATAGCCATGGAACGGAGGCCATCTATTTGCACCGTATGGCCGTACGTGGGGCATACAGGGGGCAAAACATAGTAGGAAAGATTCTGGATTGGGCCATGGCAAAAGCAAGGATGGAAGGAAAAAAATACATCCGGGTAGATACCTGGGCAAACAATAGGGCATTGACCGACTACTACCAACGTTTGGGTTTCAAATGGATGGGAAAAAGGAAATTACCGCCTAAAAGTGAGCTGCCTCCCCATTACCATGGTATAGAAGTCAACGTATTTGAAATAAAAGTATGAACAGTATTCACATCGAAGCGTATCGGCCAGAATGGCAGCCTTATTTTGAACGTTTCAATACAGCCTGGATTGAAAAGCATTTTGTCCTGGAGGAAATTGACAGGGAGGTGTTGGGGAATCCGGAAGGGACCTTATTGAAGGGCGGCGGCAAGATATGGTTTGCGCTCCTGGAGGAACAGGTCATCGGCACTGTGGCCCTGAAAATAATCGATGACACCACCATGGAGCTGACCAAAATGGCAGTGGATGAGGCGCATCAGGGCAAGGGGGCAGGCACCAAATTGTGTCGTTACGCCGTGGAGGCGGCCCAGAGAATGGGGGCCAAGAAACTTGTCCTCTATACCCAGTCCATGTTGAAACCTGCCCTTAACATTTACCGTACCTTGGGATTCCGGGAGATTTCTTTGGGGGAGGGAACCTATAAAAGGGCCGATACGAAGATGGAACTGGTCTTTGCCACCGATGAGGACCTGCACCGATACCCCATCGGAAAATTTAGGGAACCGGAAATGGTCACGGCGTCGATGAGGTTGTCCTTTGTCCAGACCATTGCCCTGTTTCCCGAGGAACTGGAAGCCATGGTAGGGGGGCTGAGCGATGATCAGTTGGACTTCCCCTATCGAAAGGGAGGTTGGAGCATCAGGCAACTGATCCATCATTTGGCCGATTCCAATATCAATTGTTTTGCCCGTATCAAGTTTGCCCTAACGGAGGACAACCCCATCATCAAACCCTTTCGTGAAGAACAATGGGCGGAAACACCAGATGCCAAGCATTTTTCGGTGAACGCTTCCCTCCTGATTTTGAAAGGACTCCACTCCCGATGGACCCTGTTGTTGGAGACCTTGGATGCCGAGGACTGGAAACGGACCTTTTTCCATCCCGAAGTGAAGAAAAACCAGTCCGTCGAAGAGGCGATGGCCAAATACAGTTGGCATTGTAGGCACCATTTGGCCCATATTTCTGCTGCCAAGGAAACAATGGGATGGAACTGAACACAGGACCATATCATATCAGAACCGGGGTTGAACAGATGGACATTGGGGAGATTCATCGGTTCCTGTCCATGGAAAGTTACTGGGCAAAGGGAATTTCATTTGAAATGGTCAAGGAGTCCCTGAGGTACTCGTACTGTGTTGGGATGTTCCTGGAGGACTCCCAAATTGGTTTTGCACGATTGATCACCGATTACACCACTTTTGCTTATTTGGCAGATGTGTTTGTGATGGAACCGTACCGCGGGAAAGGGCTCTCCAAAAGATTGATGCAGCATATCATGGACCTAGATGTTGTGATGAGATGCAGAAGGGTACTTTTGGCGACCAAGGACGCACATAGTCTTTACAACCAATTTGGTTTTACTGCTCCAGGGCATCCCCAAACCTTTATGGAAACCAGAAAGAAAGATGGGTACGGCACTGGTCCGGGTGCATGCCCGCCCGTTGGGGTCCACAAGGGAGATATACAAGGGAACAATGGATAAGGAAAGAAAAGTGCAGTTGAGGGAAAGCTTCCATCGCTCCAAGATCATGACGCTGTTCAAGGCCACCGCTACAGGGGTGACAAAGGGGTATTTTGAGATCACCGTCCCGAAACAGGATTTTATGGTCCGTACGGCAGGCATGTTCAATGGAAGCACCATGGCCACACTGGTGGATGTATCGGCGGGATATGCGGCCGCCTCAGTAAAACCCTCGGAGAGTTACTTGACCACCGTGGAACTCAAGGTGAACTATCTTAACCCTGCAATGGGGGAAATGTTGGTGGCCAAGGCCCAGGTCGTGAAAAATGGAAAGACCTTGACGGTCGTACGCTCGGACATATATGCGGTGTCCAACGGGAAGGAAACCTTGGTGGCCACTTCGCTGGTGACCCTGATGAGTTTGGCACAAAAAGCTCCAGATGCGCAAATTGATTGATACCATGGGTTTGAAAGGGAACCGCTTAGGGCTTTGTCCAGAAGGAAAGGGAATTCCAGTTTCCATGTCATACGTAAACGAAATAAAACAACAGGATATGAAAGCAGATTTTACACAAAAATGGCTCAAGGCCTGGAATGGCCACAATTTGGATGAAATCATGGAGCATTACAGCGAGGATATCGATTTTGTTTCCCCCATCATCCAAAAGATGGGAATAGATCCGGGGGGCAGGATATCCGACAAGGGAAAATTGCGGGCATATTTTTCCGAAGCCCTTCAAAAATACCCAGACCTCCATTTTGAATTCTATCATGAACTGACCGGAGTGGGATCCGTGGTCTTGTATTACAGAAGTGTCAATGGCTCCCTTTCCGCAGAGTATATGGAGTTGGATGGAAACGGAAAGGTATGCAAGGTCAGGGCACACTATACACAGGTGTAAAACGCATGATGGGATGGAGAGTTGATCAAGGAGGATGTACACCGACAATGGGATTTCGATTTTATACTGTACAAACCCTGATGGGAGTCTTTCACCGTGCGCTATTGGAGGAGTTGCTTAAGGGCAATGGGGTAGATGACTCTATGCAGCGGTGGATACCAAATCAAAACCGAATGGGAACATGACCATAAACAAAGACAATGCCCCCTTCCATACATGGGGAAAGAACTGTGGGGCCTGGACCTTGGTGCAATCGGAAAGCATGGTTGTCAAGGAGGAAAGGATGCCTCCAGCTACCTCTGAACGATTGCACTACCATGTCAAAACCGAACAATTCTTCTATATTCTTGAAGGCTGCGCCACCTTTTTTTTGGGTGAAAGGGAAATCCTTCTTTTACAAGGTGATGGTATCAAGGTACCTCATGGACAGCCCCATAGGATTGTCAACCGATCGTTGAAGGACTTGAGGTTCTTGGTGGTTTCATTCCATTGGGGGGAAGGGGATAGAGTGGATATGTAAGGAGGTCTGTACTTAGCTGACTTTGGAGGGGGGTCTTGAGGGGGGCGTGTCCCAAGGGACCTGGCTTTCCGTTGCAAGGCCTGCCCAAGGGAGGGCTTTTCACTGCAATCCCTCACGCGGACGCAAGGGGAAGGATGAAGAGAGATGTGGCGAGAACAGGGCTGCCCTGTTCAAAGGTGTCGAAACAACAAGCCTGTCCCAAAAGACAAAGGATCTTCATTCGTGAAAAATGTATTCATCGCAATGTCATAGGGCAAATCTTCATACAGCTTTATAAGGGGATAAAATTGGGATAGATACTCTTTGAAATTAAAAATAAGTATCATATACCAAAAGGAATTTCCGTCCCGATCTTCATCGGCTTTTTGGTCATGGGATGCACAAATGCTACCTGTTGCGCATGCAAACAAAGTCGTTCTGACCGGGTGCCATATAAATTGTCGCCAACAATTGGCGCATGTAGCCCTGATTTATGGGCACAGTGCACCCGCAATTGATGCGAACGTCCCGTGACAGGATTCAATTTGATCAAAGTTTGGGTGGCTGTCTTTTGTATCACCTCATAAAGTGTCAATGCAGGTCTGCCATGTTCATAGTGTACCATTTGCATGGGCCTGTTGTTGATGTCCAAAACAAGGGGAAGCTCAATTTTTCCCGACGTTTCTTCAATAGGTTTTTCCAGTATCGCAAAATAGGTTTTGTGAATGGTCCGCTCCAAGAATTGTTGTTGGAGCAGCTTGTGCGCTTTTTTGGAAAGGGCAACGATCATGATCCCCGAGGTATCTTGGTCCAGCCGGTGTACGATCATTGGGCCATTGGCATTGGGATATTTTTCCAGAATACGGGTCTTGACCGAATCCTTTATGTGCCTGCCCGGGACGGACAACATGCCAGCTGGTTTGTTCACGACGACCAAATGTTCGTCCTCAAAAAGAATTTCCAGTTTCTTTCCTGCTCCAAAATTTTCCAACAAGGGGTTTGGTTTTACGGGAATTCCCTTGAGCATATGCGCCAAAATAGGGCGGCATTTCCCTTTACAGGCTGGGTAAAACTTGCCATGTTCCCGTACTTCCGAATTGGGGGAAGGACCCCACCAAAACTCAGCCAGGGCCACAGGTTTCATTCCCTGTTGAAAGGCGTACTGAAACAGTTTTGGAGCCGCACATTCCCCAGCTCCGGCAGGTGGAACATCTACCCCAAAATCGGTAAAGACCGTCTTGACATCTTTGCCTTCTCCGAGACTGTTCAAAAAAATGTAGGATTTAAAAATGGAGTCCTGTAGCTCCATGGACTTGGCTTTACGCTGGGTTTTTAGTGCTTCAATCCGTTCATGGAACTTCCCATATGCGGATATTGCCTTTTCTAGCCGCAAGTTCTCCGAACGGGTAAAACGTCTCAGGTCCATTCCTTCATTGGCCCCTTGATTTGCCAAGTCTTCCAGGAGTTTATGGCGTTCATTTTCAGGAAGGTGCATTGACTCTTTCCTGAGCCTGTCACGTTCCGTTTTGCCCTTTTTTGCTGCTTTCTTGGCGGCCAATATATTTTCTTTGGTCTCTTCGGTGGTTTTTCTTAATTGCTGCTCGGCACTGATGAACGCATCACTTTCTTCCAACGCCATAACTTCTTTGTTGATGGCATTGATAGCGGCCATTTCTGGAAAATCCTCCCCTTTTGGCAATTGATGGACAGGAGGTACAAAAGGCAAGATTTCCAGTTCAGGTTGTAGCTCCCCCGAATAGGCACTGAGATACCCAAGTCCACCGTCTTTGGTTTGCACCACAAGAACCCCCAACATACGTCCGGTTGGTTGATTCACCAATTTCGGTAGACTTTGTTTCAATCTATGTTGAAGGTCTTGCGCCGCTTTTTTGGCAATGGCAATCGGTGTATAAAAATGGGGATATTCAAATGAATCAGGAAGGGGGTCCTCTTCATTCGTTGTCAAATAAACTATTTTGGATTCTTCTAAAGGTGCACCAGTTGCCAATCCCTGTTACTTTTTTAGTTGATTATTTCTCCTGAATGGATTTGATGATTCTTGCAAATTTAGAGTTCTTCCGTTGATAAGCTATGTTAGGGTTGAAAAGTAAGGGTTGACTTTTGCATCGGTACCATTTCTAACTTAAACTAGCTCGGTAATTCAAACCAATTTTGGAAATGCATGGAAATGGCAAGATGGAGCTTGAATAACATTTTCTGATGTGAATTGAATATATTTACTACACCGAACCCTACTCAAAACGTGATTGCTATGAAACGTTTGTATAGAATTGTATTATTCCTTTTAATTCTATTCCCCTTCTCAAATCAGGCCCAAAAAGTGGAGCCTAAGGATATTGTTTTGCTTGTGAATAAGTTTAAAAACGATATTCGAGGACCCTACAAGGACATTCGTTGGTTCTGTACCGATGGGAGCATCCGCGCACCCAAAGACCCATGTCCTGATGAGATAGGGCCAGGGGTGCAGCACGCCCGATATAAAGATGAAGTGGTGGCCTTGGGGAAATCCAATCACATTTATTTGGGACAAATTTTGGCCTATACCGATAAGGAACCTTTTTGGGATGCCGAAAACGACCATTCCCGATTGAAACAGTACCAACTCGACAAATATTTGAAGAGCGTGGACAATGGTTGGATCAATCAAAAAGGACAATTTTATAGGGGTGCCATCCAAGCTGAGGATGAGGAAGCCTGGGGCATCGAATTTTACAAATGGCTTTTGGATAAGGATGAGGTTCTAAAGAATGAGTTTTTCTTGGTGCGACAATCCTTGAAAGATATTCCTCACAACGGGGACGATAATGTGGCCCAGAAGATGCGGAGCGAATCCAAAGTAATATCCGATCTGTATCTGCCGTTTATGGATTTACGAGTGAAGATTCACAGTCAACCTGAAGAAGGCGATATTCAAAAAGTGGTTCGGTTCAAGCAAGCGCATAGCACTAAATTGACTTCGGACATTTCCAAGAAAATAGACGAGTTGGTGGCCACCATGAAGGAATTCCATAAGCCCGTGGACATTTCGGCACTTCCCAAAATGGCTCCACTTGCCAAAGGAACCGATTTAGGGAAGAAAATCGAAGGTTTTGCTTCCAATTCGGCATTGATGGGCAATCCAAAATTGCTGTTGGAGCAAGCATCACAACTCTTGTTTGACATCAGAAACGGCCTTTTGGAAGAGAAAAGACCCGAAGCTCGACTCCAACTCCTTGATGTTTCCTTAAAACTGGAAGAAATCGTATTCAAAGGTTCGTCCGATTATCAACCCGAAACCTTGAAGGAACTCCTGCATAAAATCTGCTATTTGGGCATGGCCGTTACCGGGTCGGGCTATTTGGAACAATGGGAATGGGACCAACTGGCCAGTGACCTCACCAATTATGAAACCCAGGAACGCTCCCTCGGCGAGTTGACCGAAGTATTGAACCGGGCAAGGGCAGCAGTGGAGTGGAGCGCGGCCATGGTTAAGGCTAATTATGATGCAGTCGTAAAGGAATATGTTGCTTTTGAACCGCTTACCGCCGGTTTTGTGGATGACAAGATCCGTGGTTCCGTGGCGCTACATTTAGGGCAGAGCGTGGGGGAATTGGGCAATCTGATTTCAACGGAATCCCAATTGGCGAACAAAGTAATGGACCTACGGAACCAAAGTACCATCCGTGGTCTTAATCCGGGCTATGCTTTTGGGGAGTTGGTGGTCGTGGGAGGCAGTTCGGATGATATTGAAGTTTCTTCGGACAAAATCTATGTGTTCCAACGCCCGCCTTCCGATTTAAAACCTGTTGCAGGTATCGCCACCGTTGCCGAAGGAAACATGGTCTCCCACGTGCAATTGTTGGCCCGCAACTTGGGGATTCCCAATGCGGCACTATCGGATGAAAATTTGCAAAACCTTCAAAAGTATGACGGTACTCGGGTGTTCTACGCAGTTTCCAACAAAGGGAATGTCATTCTGAAACCCGAAAACCAAATGACCAAAGAGGAATTGGCGCTTTTTGCGAAAGTGGAACGGAAAGAAGAACGTATTGAGGTTCCTGTGGGGCAAATACGGTTGGATGAAAATAAGGTATTGGACATGCGGAACGTGGATGCGGATGATTCGGGTAAACTGTGTGGTCCCAAAGCTGCCAATTTGGGTCAGCTCAAAAAAATGTTTCCCGAAAAAGTAGTGGAGGGACTGGTTATTCCTTTTGGGATTTTCAGAACGCACATGGATCAAAAAATGCCCGGTCAAGAAGGTTCGTATTGGCAATTTTTGACCAAAATGTTCCAAGAGGCCAACCGGATGTCGGCTTCGGGCATATCCGAAAAGGAAGTCGAAAACTACCAATTGCGACAATTGGAGACATTGCGGGATGCCATTAAAAAAATGCCGCTGCAAGACAGTTTTGTGGACCAATTGGAAAAAGGGTTCAAAGACGTTTTGGGCTCCGAATTGGGAACCGTTCCCGTGTTCCTTCGCAGTGATACCAATATGGAGGATTTGAAGGATTTTACGGGTGCAGGGTTGAACCTCACCATTTTCAATGCAGTGGATAAGGAAAAAATCTTGGCAGGCATCAAGGATGTTTGGGCCTCGCCCTACACCGAACGAAGCTTTAAATGGCGTCAAAAATACTTGTTGAACCCCGAAAATGTCTTTCCATCCATTTTGGTGATTCCCAGTGTGGATGTGGACTATTCCGGAGTGTTGATCACCAAGGGAATCAGTTCAGGAACGGATAAGGACCTTACCGTGGCGTTCAGTAGGGGAGCGGGTGGCGCTGTTGATGGTCAGGCTGCGGAACAATACCTCATCAAAGATGAAGGCGGTTATACTTTGTTGGCCCCTGCCCGAGAACGTTTCTACAACAGTCTCCCCAAAACGGGTGGTACCGAAAAGAAAAAGGCCACTTTTCAGGACCGTGTGCTCAATGAACAAAACATTAGGGAAATCCGGGAGTTGGCCCAAACCATTCGGGAACGGGTTCCCAAAGAGACAAATTCCGATTACGAAGGGGCCTATGATGTGGAACTGGGCTTTCAGGATAATAAGTTGTGGTTATTCCAAATCCGGCCTTTTGTGGAGAACAAAAAGGCGTTGGGGTCTACTTATTTGGAGTCCATCACCCCAAAAATCGACCTTGACAAACATATTTCACTTTCCAAAAAAATGTAAATGAAAAAGATACTTGCTATAGGATTTTTAGGTTTGATGGGATTGGGATTCACCGAATTTGTGGAATATCCCATCGATGGGTATGAACGTACGGGAATAAAACGGCTCAAACGCCTTGAAATGATCAAGAATGGGGAACTGAAGGAGACTTCTAATCCCTTGCCTGAAGGTGCCAAAAAATCATGGGAGGACATCCAACTGAACCTTCGCTCCAGAAAAGAGGATAGTGTGGGCAGCTTTTTTGTGGTGGATGAATCCTTCCAAAAGGATATCGGGGCACTGTTCCGAGGGCTTGACAAAAGCTATTCCCTCACCATTATGGATATTTCCGACCCGGATAGTGTCCGGTACGCCGAACGGAACAAGACCTTTGGCTATCAGCCGGGAAGTGTGGGCAAATTGGCGGTCCTTGTGGCACTTTTTGAACAACTG
Organism: Flagellimonas baculiformis; assembly: GCF_033441575.1. Taxonomy (NCBI): domain Bacteria; kingdom Pseudomonadati; phylum Bacteroidota; class Flavobacteriia; order Flavobacteriales; family Flavobacteriaceae; genus Flagellimonas; species Flagellimonas baculiformis. Next base: position 105,648 of record NZ_JAUZVW010000013.1, on the reverse strand, counting down.
GCCAAAATTTACCCGGATTCCTTCGAGTTGCGTACCCAATTGCTCAAAAATAAGGTGGTAAAAGCTGGCGTGTGGGGCCTCACCGATGAGCACACCATTCCCATTTTTAATGTGGAGAAGAACACCTTGGTCAAACGTCAGGTGATTGCCAGCGATGTGTTCAGTTTGTATGAATGGGCAGACCACATGCTTTCCGTGAGCAACAACGGAGCGGCAAGTATCGTATGGCGCGAGGCACTTTTGATGGCCGCTTTTGGTGAAAAATATCCTGAACTTACCGAAGAGGAGGCCATGGCCTACTTTAAGGAAACTCCTAAAAAGGAGTTGACCGATTTGGCCAATGATGTGGTGAACCTTCCGCTTCGCGATTTGGGCATTACTTCGGATGAATGGCGACTGGGCAGTTTCTTTACTTCCGGGGCCAACACCTATGTGGGCGATAAGGGTGGAAGTATTGGCACGCCCTATGGCCTGATGAAGTTTTTGGTGCAGTTGGAACAGGGTAACGTGATTGATGAAGCCAGTAGTCTGGAGATGAAACGCTTGATGTATATGACCGATAGGCGTATTCGCTATGCGCAATCCCCAGTGTTGAAAGAGGCTGCTGTGTATTTTAAATCTGGGAGTCTCTATAAATGCGACCGTAGTAAGGGAGAAGAGTGCGGAAAATACATGGGCAATGTGCAAAACTTCATGAACTCCGTCATCATTGTGGAGCACCCGGACAACTGCAGATACATGGTGGTGTTGATGACCAACGTGCTTCGGAAAAACTCAGCTTCGGACCATATGTATTTGGCCTCTGCCATCGACAAGATTGTTAGAAAAGGCTGATTTCTTCCATAGATTTTACGGCAAAATCCTTGATTTTCGGGTTGTCATCGGCAACAAAACGTTCCAGCAGCGATTTAAACCGACTGTCTTTTTGCTTTCCGATGAGGTAGATGACGGCCAGTTTCAGGTTGATGTCCGGCACGTTCAGCAACTGCTCAAAGCATTCCATTTCACTGGGAATGGCATGTTTGATTTTCTGGATGGCCTCTTCCGAAGAAAAGTCCATCGTGGCCTCCTCAATGATCGGTAATAGTTTTTGTTTGAGATTGCCCGTCAGCAGGTTGTCCAAAAACTCTATGGCCTTGTTCCGCGATTCTTCCTTCGGGCTCAAAAGTCCCAAATAGGCCTTTTGCACATCTTCCTGCACATATTTCAATCCCAAAAGTTTGAATATACGTTCCAAACCTGAATCCAGTCTTCGTTCCAAAAGTTCCAACAGCGAAGCACGGGCATCCCTTTCTTCGGAATCGACAGTGGCCCCTGATTTTTTCCGGTTTCGATAGGAAATAATAATCTGAGTGTGCATGGCCGAAAGCGTCTGATGGTACAGTTTGCATTCCTCAAAAATCTTGGCCACAATTTTAAACCGATTGAATCGTAAGGTAGGCCGTTCTTTCCGGATGTCGCTGAGGGCACGGACCACCTCCAACCGAATGCTAAGGTCAACATCATCGAACAATTTAAACAGGGAATGGACCGCTTCTTTGGACATAAATGACTTGATGACCAGTGGTATAAATCGGCAAATGTCAAGGTTTACGGTACGGTTTTTTACATGGGAGACCAAAATGGGAAGAATCCCAGGCCCATAATTGTTCAGTGCCTCAACCACCAAAGTACGCGTGGTTTTATGGGGGAGCAAGTGCAATAATTTGTTGATGAACATGGGCCTCATGCTGATACCCGCGGCAACGATGCCCGCTTTTTTTAGTTCATCATCCTTACCCTCAAGGCTGTCCATGATCACCGGATAATATTGGGGGTAACCCGAAGTGGCAATGGTCTTTAACACCAATGCATTTATGGAATGCTCTTTTTGGGCCAATCGTTTTTCCAATCTTCCTGCCAAATCATGTCTCGATTTCAGGGTCATGTTACCAGCACTTTCCCTTGCTAAGCAGTAGAGAGCCGTATCTTGAATCAGCGGGCTCTCCGCATCCAGAAATTGGTCAAAAATATATGCTTCATTTTGGTCCGAATGCAGCAATAGATACTCAAAAGTGGCCAGGGTCAATTCTTCATCCCCATACCCCAAAAGTTCATTGATGTTGACGACCATGGTGGTGCTGTTCAAAAAGTAGAGGTTACGCATGGCGGCAGCTTTCACTTTTAGCGAAGGATGGTCCAACAATCGGATGACATCATCCAAAAATCGTCTATCGTTGATTTCCATCAACTTGTTCAGCATAAAAAGGAGCTGTTCTTCGGTTCCGCTTGAAAAAACGCTTTTCATTCCCTCAACTACGGAAAACTTTTTCACCCTTTCGGAGGAAACGTTGATTGTTTTATCGGTGGTGTTTTCCAGATTTTTTTTGAAGGTGGCGTAATATTCTTTGCGCAAGACCCCCACAAAGAATATCCACACCAAGACCAAGCCAATGATCAAGAGGGTAATGCTGGTGGTCCCGAGGTCAAGCGCACTGACAAAGAAAATGAGCAGCAAGCCCGCAAAACCGGTGGCAATACTGTCCACTACCACATCGATAAAGGATTTGGTCCGGCTCTTCAGGTCTAAGGGTAGGGGAAGCACCAATAATTCTGAGGCACTTTTATTGATGGATTGTTTCAATACCCCGTCCATTGCCTTGATGGCGACGATTGCGGAGAGTTCGGGCAGTATCAAGAAAAAAACTGCGCCAAAAAGAATGCCCAACGGCAATAGGAGCAAGGAGAATCCAACCCCCCAAATACCTACAATACGGTGGGTAAGAAAGAGCTGCACGGCAAGCGACAATAAATTGAATGAGGAAAACCAAAAGGCCAAAAATGAGGTCAGTTCCTCTGGGTCTTCAATGGCTTTGGCGGCAAAATCACTGAACAGGTAATCCACCAATTTGGCCACCAAAACCCCAACGGCCACGGTCAAGGCCATGTAGGTCAGATGTCGGGATTTTTTGATCAATGTATAGGGATGGCCATCGGTCAGGGAGATGCGCTTTTTCTGTTTGAACTCATCCAATTTGTTCACCCGAAGCCTCCAAATGAACCGCAGCAAGGGAAAACACCCCATCAGCAGCAGGGCCGCAATAAAAATCATCATTTCATTGCCAAAAAGGGGAGCAAAAATGGACGTAAGGTATCCTCCAAAAATTCCACCTAAAATAGCTCCGGAACCAATAAAACCGAAAAGGCGTTTTGCATCCCGCACATTAAAGACCAAATTGGCCAAGACCCAAAATTGGGAAGCGGACAACACGGCATAAATGGCCACCCAGATGTAGAAAAAGAAGAGCAAATAGGTGTTCATCAATCCCAATTTCAACAGGCTTCCCAAGGCCATTAGGACCAAGATGGAACTGGTCAGTGTGGTTTTTATGATGTGGTTTAGGCCAAATTTGGCCAGTACCCGGGTGTAGAAAAAGGAACTGAGAACGGCGGTGAGAGCAACCAGGACGTAGGCTATGGAAAGTTTTTCGGCACCCAGTTCGGAAAGAAACAGGGCATTGATGGTCGGCTTAATGATCAACAGTACGGAGATGATCAGAAAAATGTAAAAAAACATATAAAGGGAGATTTTGTATTCCCCTTTTCTGATGTCAAAAAAGTTGTTTGCCAGTCTATAGATCATTGGTCGTGGGGCTATCCAATGACTAAATTTCGGGTTTTTTCAATACTTTTTCGATGGGTTTGACCAAATTTCGAATGATTTGTTCCCCATCGGGATCATCCACCAAGGCCACTAGGATATACCTTCGGTTGGATTCTTTGCCCCAGACGAGTATGGAATCGGAATGGTAGGTTTTCCAAGATCCAGATTTGCGAAAGAGACGTGCGGTTGGCGCAATGACGTCCAAGGTGTTCACGAATTTGTGATGGAGCTCTGGGTTCTCCATAATGCTCAACATCTGCTTGGATCTCTTTTCATTGACCAGTCTGCCATTGGCCAGCAAGTAGTAAAAGCGGCAAACTTGGGTCACTGAAGCGGCATGGCTAAGTTGTTTCAAAGGTTCCCTGTTGGTGTCACCGCCACCTCCGTAGCGCTTGCCCACCCATAGGCCCCCTCCATTGTCCTCATCGTAAAATTCATAATTGGGATCGGTCATTACCGATTCTATTTTGGCGTAGCCAATTCGGTCGATCATGCGGGTGGAAGCGGCGTTGTCCGATTTGCTGATCATCAGCCGCATGTCCTTTTTCACTTCTGGCGTCTCCACAAGTTCCCCTTTTTCCAGGGCGTCCATGGCAGATAGCAGAATAGCAATTTTAGGGAGACTGGCGGCATACATCATGTAGTTTCCGTTGATTCGGGCAAACCTGACATTTTCCGGGTTGCTCAGATCCACAATGCCAATGGCCATTTTCTTTTGTGAAATTAAATGGGCCCAAACCTCATTGCCCATCATTTCCTCTTCCAAGTTGGCCTGAAGGGAATTGTCCACCAATTTTGTGAGAGGTTTAATGCTTTCATTCCCCAGTTTCAAAGGCAGGGTTTGCTGTCCTGATAGTGACGAACACAGGGCGAAAAGAAAAATTTTAAGCAGGATGTTCCTCATTAAACTGCATCGTATTAAAAACTAGCCAAAAATATATAATCCAATAACGCACAACATGTTAAAAATATTTTTTTAGATGAAATTAAATAATAAGCATTGGTGCGGTTTAGCAAACTTACTACTTTATTGATATGTTAAAAACACTCTTTTAAAAACAATCTAAAAAAAAGAAACATTCTTATTCAGCGATTAAATTTGACTAGGTTTAAATTGGTATTGATACCTATTAAGAACTGTACAATTCCGACAAGAACACTATGAATCTAAAGCTTTATTGGAGTATTTAGGTTTTTGATGGTGAGTATCTAATCAATCATAAAAGTTCACAAGTCGACAATATTTTGAAATAAGAAATTGGAAACCCCAATAAAAATGAAGGTGCGAGCGAATAGTTCGATTCTTTCCGGGATAAATTGGGATATCAATGGCTAAAACTCGGGCGAACCAAAGTGAGCATGGCAAACGAAGTGTTTCTAATCGATTCATTTGTGGATTAAAATAGCACAGGACGTCCCAAAAAAGAAAGTGTCGTTCGTCGAAAAAACCAGCTCTTAACGAATTCTTAATTCAATGGTGCCCCGATTTTATAAAAATTTTAAGATTTTAGTTATCTGAACACTTTACAACCTCACACTATGAAGAAAATTTACTTTCTCCTATTTCTTTTTTCCATTATTCTCGGCGCTTCTGCCCAAGATTTGAAAATTACCGGAATTGTGGACGGACCCCTTACCGGGGGCATTCCCAAGGCCGTTGAACTCTATGCCCAGAACGACATCGCTGACCTCAGCGTCTATGGTTTGGGCTCTGCCAACAATGGTGGTGGCACCGATGGCGAGGAATTTACCTTTCCTGCCGATGCCGTGACTGCGGGGACCTTTATTTATGTGGCCACCGAAGATGTAGAATTCACCAATTTCTTCGGGTTTGCACCCAATTACATGGATGCAGCAGTAAATATCAATGGGGACGACGCTATTGAACTATTCTTTAATGGTTCCGTGATCGATACTTTTGGAGACATCAATGTGGATGGAACAGGACAAGCATGGGACTATGTGGATGGCTGGGTCTATCGAAAGAATGGAACCGGTCCGGATGGTACCACCTTTGTGTTGGACAATTGGACCTACAGCGGTACTGATGCGTTGGACAATGCGACCCAGAACGCCACAGCCGCCAATCCATTTCCGATTGGCACTTTTGGAGGCGTGGTAACCCCAACTGTGGACAATGTTTCCAATTTTGTGGCCACATCAACAGGTACCTCCAGCATCTCTCTTTCTTGGGACTTGAATGCCGATAGCAACCCGGTCGTGGTGGCTGTCATTGAAAGTGGTGTTGTTTCTGAAACCTTGGTGGATGGAGCGTCCTATTCCGAAGGTGATACACTGCCCAATGGGGCGACGGTACTTTATGTGGGAAGTGCCTCTACGTTTGACCACCAAAGCTTGTTGGAGAACACAAGCTATGGTTACCGAATTTGGTCCTATGATGTCAGTTTGATGTATTCCACTGGAGTTGCAGCCGATGCACGTACCGATTCCAGCACACCCATTTCAGCTGGTTTGATCATTACAGGGGTTTATGATGGTCCTTTGACCGGAGGGGTTCCCAAAGGAGTGGAACTTTATGCCTTGGAAGATATTGCCGATCTCAGTGTATATGGTTTGGGTTCGGCCAACAATGGCGGCGGCACCAATGGGGAAGAATTTACTTTTCCCGCCGATGCCGTTACAGCAGGCACACACATTTATGTGGCCACTGAAACTACCTGGTTTGAAAGCTTCTTCGGGTTTGCACCCGACTATACTTCTGGGGCCATGGCCATCAATGGTGATGATGCCATTGAATTGTTTCTCAATGGTTCCGTGATCGATGTGTTTGGGGATATCAATGTAGATGGCTCGGGCCAGGCCTGGGATTATGTGGACGGTTGGGCCTATCGCAAGGATGATACGGGCCCTGATGGAAACACCTTTGTAATCGACAATTGGATGTTCAGCGGCATTGACACCATGGATGGTGCCCTTACCAATGACACGGCCGCCAGTCCATTTCCGCTGGGTGCCTATGGTCCAGACCTCATCATTACCGGAGTTGTGGACGGCCCTTTGACAGGAGGTGTGCCAAAGGCCATTGAGCTCTATGTTACAAATGACATTGCTGATCTGAGTACCTACGGAATTGGTTCCGCAAATAACGGTGGGGGTACGGATGGAGAGGAATTTACCTTTCCCGCCGTAAGTGCCACCGCAGGTTCCTTTATTTATATCGCCAGTGAAAGTACTGGTTTTGAAAGCTATTTTGGATTTGCTCCGGACTACACCTCATCAACCGCTGCCATAAATGGCGATGATGCCATTGAACTCTTTTTTGGAGGCGCTGTAATTGATGTTTTTGGGGAAATCAATATCGATGGAACAGGCCAAGCATGGGATTATGTGGATGGCTGGGCCTATCGAAAAAATGGCACAGGTGCTGATGGCAGTACCTTTGTACTGGACAATTGGACCTATAGCGGAACAGATGCCCTGGACAACTCCACAACAAATGACACGGCCGGATTACCGTTCCCCATACGCACCTACGGCGGAGACGGCAACAACGAAAACCCAGAACCGATCACCATCGCTGAAGCTCGTGCTCTAGGTGATGGTACTTTGGTCACCATTAGTGGAGTGTTGACCGTTACCGACCAGTTTGAAGGCTCGGCCTACCTTCAAGACCAGACTGGGGCCATTGCTATTTTTGATCAGCAGGTGCATGGTGATGGAGTGTTCATGATTGGGGATTCCATTACCATAACAGGGGTGCGAAGCTCTTTCAACGAACAGATCCAGATCAGTCCAGTGACCGAGGTCATCTCCAATGGAACTCCCACCGAACCGATTGTCCCAGTGGACATCACCTTGGCAGAAATGGACCAACATCCTGCAGAATTGGTCAGGATAGTGGATGTGACGTTTCCAAAACCCGGAGATCTTTTGTTTGGAAATTCCAACTATGTGGTGAGCGATACCAGTGGTTCAGGTGAGTTGCGCATCGATGGTGATGTGGAAAGCTTGGTGGGGCTTGCCCAACCCGAAACCTGTGGTGAGGTCATCGGAGTAGTAGGAAAATATTTTGAACTCTACCAATTATTGCCCAGGATCAGGACCGACCTTGCCTGTGCAGGCGACTATGTGCCACCGGCACTTCCTGTGGAAGTGGACAAGGCAAGCACATTGGAAGTGGCCACATGGAACATAGAATGGTTTGGCGATGAAGGCAATTCCCCTGCAGCGGGCGACCCGGATTCCGATGCCATCCAAAAGGACAGTGTAAAAGCGGTAATAGCAGAACTCCAACCTGATGTATTGGCCGTGGAAGAAATCGCCGATGATGCCCTTTTTGCGGAAATGGTGAGTGAACTCCAAGGTTATGATTATGTGCTTTCACCTGCGGTCTCCTATCCCAATGAAGAAGGGGTCAACCAAAAAGTAGGTTTCATCTACAACACCGAGACGGTCACCGTGACCGACACGAAGGTTTTGTTGGCATCCATCCATCCTTATTACAATGGTGGGGATACTTCGGCTTTGACGGATTACCCTAGTGAACCTGACCGTTTTTATGCCAGTGGGCGATTACCTTTCTTGATGACGGCCGACATTACCATCAATGGGGAAACCGAAACCTATGATTTTGTGGCCCTGCACGCCCGTGCCAATGGAAGCAGCGATGCCCAATTGCGCTACGATATGCGGAAGTATGATGTGGAAGTCCTCAAAGATAGTTTGGATGTGTACTATTCCGACCGTAATCTCATCCTATTGGGCGATTACAACGACGATGTGGATGTGACAGTTGCAGACATTACTTCAACCACTGCAAGTACTTACGAAAACTACGTGAACGATCCGGCAAATTACAGTGTGTTCACTGCAACACTCAGTGAAAATGGTTTCCGTTCCTATGTGTTTGAACAGGATATGATCGACCATATTTCAGGTACGGACGAAGTGTTGCCACGGTACATTGAACATTCGGCCCAATCGCACTATGAATTCTATGATTACGATTATGCAAGTACCACATCGGATCACTTGCCCGTTTCCGTCCGGTTGATGCTCAAACCTTTTACTCTTGAATCCATTTCATCCACCGATGTAAGCTGTTTTGGAGAAGCGGATGGAACAGCAACCGTTACCGTAAGTGGTGGCGTTGCCCCATACACCTATGTTTGGAACGATGGACAGACCACTCCAACGGCATCTGGTCTTATGGCAGGTACATATACCGTGGTGGTGAGTGATGCCCTTCTTCAGCAATTCGAGGCAGAAGTGACCCTTACGGAACCTGACATGATCACCATGACCACTTCTGATAACGCTACAGTGTATTTGGGATACGAACCTCAAAGTTGTACCACTTTGGAAGTACTTTCCGTTGAAGGGGGAACAGGTACTTATGAAATGGTTTGGAGCACAGGAGAAACAGGGAGCGCCATTACGGTTTGCCCGGAAGAGACCACAGATTATGAAGTGACCGTAACCGACGAGAATGGTTGTTCCACTATGAAGACCATCACGGTGGAGGTCATTGATGTAAGCTGCGGCAATAACCCAAGAAACCCCAAAGTGGTGATGTGCCATAACGGTCGTGAAATCTGTGTGTCGCAATATGCCGTCCAATATCACTTGGCCATTGGGGACACCTTAGGTTCTTGTGATAGCTCATCGGATGGATGCCGAATTACTGCCCGTGCGTACCCTAATCCATTTGTAGGCTCTGTCAATGTATCTTTTGGCTGCCCAATTGATGATAATGTCCAGATTATCGTCTATAACATCATCGGGAGGACGGTTTCCCAGTTGGATGTACCAATTGGGACCGAATCGACACGTATCGATATGGAACCCTATCGAAGAGGTATTTATTTTGTCAAAGTGTACACGAATGGCAGGTTGATGAAGATCTTACCTGTCGTCAAAAAAGGATAATCATATATTTTCAAAAAAAAGCCCCGACTTATTATATCGGGGCTTTTTTGTGTTCTAAAATCAAATCGGGCTCTAGTATTATGATCAAATAAATATCACCATAATATTCACCCTTTGGATAACCTCTTTCTTGTCGATGCACCATAGCCCGGATTTTTAGTTATGACGACCGGTACCTGAAAGGGGGGGAGGAGGTCAGGTGTATGTAATTCTAAGGTTTGAATACGGCGTAAGACACTTTTTGGTTGACTATATTATTCTGTAATGGCCCAATGCTTTTTGATTGGATACATTTGGCACATTCGAATACTAGCCATAACGAAAAATAAAGTTTGTTGCATATTAAATGGTTGATTTTTCGTACGTAAAGCACCTGCTTTTCTTAGGACACTTTTCTACTTTGGCATTAAGGGATGATTAAGGTTTTGTAATTTTTATTTTACCTTTATCAATATCATGACCCCATGAAATCCAGTAAATCCTATTTTTCAATTGATATTAGACTTTTCAGATAATAGGGACCAAGGAGACAGCACACCTCGGGTGCATAAGCTGGAGACCGGCCATGTACCGGCTCCCTCTGATGTGCAGCTTTGGAATGAATTTCAGTCTGGGAGTGAGGAAGCCTTTGCGACCATTTACAAGAACAATGCGGACCGACTCTATAGCTATGGGCTGAAATTGGTCAGGGACAAGGAATTGGTCATGGACGCCATCCAAGATCTTTTTGTGGAGCTATGGGATGCCAAGGAGCGACTGGGAAAGGTAAGGTCGATCAAATCCTATCTTTATAAGTCCTTGAGAAGAAAGCTAATTGCGACAGCCGTTAAATTGCGAAAGGTTACCTCAGATTCTGTCGAGGGTGATTTTCTTCATGAAATGGAACCCTCACCGGAGCGCAGTCTTATTGAAAGGCAACAATTCGATGTGCAACGTAAAAAAGTAAAGAAGGCCCTTTCATCCCTCAACCAAGCCCAAAAAGAGATCATCCATTTAAAATATTATGGACAATTGAGCTATCAAGAAATTGCAGAAGCGATGGAAATGGATAAAAAGGCGGTCTATAATCTGATGGCCAGGGCCATCCATCAACTGCGCAACTCACTTGGAACCTTTCTTTTTGTTGCGGCACTTTTGTTCCTTCTCTAGAGTTTACCATTTAATTTTTCGCTTTCAATTGCCCTAAAACATTGGGTTAAATCATCTTTTTTTAAAAAAAGATGAAAAAAATCGAAGTAAAAAGTCATTTTTCCCCTCTTACTATAAAATGGCACAGTCCCCAATTCAAATTAAGGATGAAAATGAAATACAAAAATTATCAACTGGATGACTTTATCCAAGATGAATATTTCCAAAAATGGGTGCTGCAAAGCGATACCATGACCGATAATTTTTGGAACAATTGGCTGTCCCGTAACCCGGACAAGAAGGAAGTGGTCAACGAGGCCAAACAAATGGTACGCCTGTTGGCCAGTGATGGGGACAGGCTTTCAAGGGAAGATTTTGATGCCATGTGGCAACATATCGTTGACCAAAGGGCAAAATCCACAAAAACCAGTCTAAGCAAAAGGTCGGGCAATACCACATTCAGAATGATGATGCGGGTCGCAGCTGTTTTTCTCGGTATCATGGCTCTTTCCTTAGGCCTCTATTTTTACGGCTCACTTGGATCGAAACAGCACCTTCCCATGGAAACCGGACCACAAATCACACTGGAATTGCAGGATGGTTCCATCAAGGTCATTGATGAAGGTCAGTCAGGGGTAATCACCACATCGGAAGGTGGCCGTGTGGTCAATCAGCAATATGATAAACTGGTGTATGACAACATGGATAACGAGAATGGACAAACACTGGTATACAACCAATTGACCGTGCCCTATGGAAGGAAATTTGAAGTGGTCCTTTCCGATGGTTCCCATATCTTTCTGAATTCGGGATCTAAACTTCGCTATCCTGTTACATTTTTGAAAGGTCAGGCAAGGGATGTTTTCTTGGACGGGGAGGCCTATTTTTCGGTCTCCAAGGATGAGCAACGGCCCTTTACCGTGGTGACGGATGATATGAACACCCAAGTGTACGGTACCGAGTTCAATGTGTCGAGCTACAAAAATGAAAGCAACACCTTTACGGTATTGGTTGAAGGAAGTGTCGGGGTGTACCATTCCAATAACATAGAGGGTACCAAACCCATTACCATTGTTCCAGGGCAAAGGGCGGTTTACGATAATGGCGCCATCGAAGTGGAAACGGCCAACATCGACAAGTATATTGGGTGGAAGCAAGGCAAGCTGGTGTTCGTGGACGATCGCTTTGAACTTATCCTAAAGGAACTGGAACGAAATTTTGACGTACAGTTTGATAACCAATATGTGGCCTTGAACGACATGGAGTTTACGGGAACCTTTGCCTATGGGGAACCCTTGGAGAAAATTTTGGGAATCTGTCAAGAACATACCCCGTTCAACTATACCAGAAAGGGGGATACCATCACCATTACAAACAACTAACTAACAAAAACACCGATAGCCTATGCACCAAAACAAATGACATTGAACCTAGGGATACCATAAGGTTTGATCAGTGCCCAACCATTCCTGATTTACATATAGCAATTGGAGGGGTATGAAAAGAATCGAGGGGTGCTCCAACACCCCCCGATGAAAAAAAATGATTTAAGTCTGATAACTAAAACCAAATTAAAATTATGAAAAAAATTAAACCCGTGTCGAATCACTGGTGCACCATTGCCCCATTGTTCGATTTAAAGATGAAACTGACACTGACATTTTTTCTGATCGTTTTTTTTCAGATGCAAGCGGAAACCGGTTATGCCCAGACCACCAAGATCAGTCTGGACATGAAGTCTGCCAGTATCTTTGAAATTATTGAAGAGATAGAATCCTCCACGGAGTTTCGGTTTTTTTACCGCAGTGAAGAACTGAATGTGGATAGGAAGGTTGACATTCACGTTGACAAGGAGCGGATTGAAAATGTGCTTCAAAAAGTTTTTACCGGCTCCAATACCAACTTCAAGATAATCGATAGGCACATCGTGCTCACCCAAAGGAAGGATAATCCCCTTCCAACCCATCAGGGCACAGTAGAGGTGGACCAAGAAACCCAAATTTCGGGAACGGTGTCCGACAAGAAGGGAATTCCCTTGTTGGGCGTGACTATCATTGTCAAAGGGACGCGAAAGGGGACTGCCACAGATGAGAACGGAAAATACCAGATTGAAGCGAACGAAGGCGATGTTCTGGTGTTCAGCTATATTGGATTTAAGACCAAAGAAGTTGCCGTGGGTTTGGGAACTGAGATCGATGTAACCTTGGAAGAAAGTGCTACAGAACTCGGGGAGGTGGTCATCCAATCCGGGTATCAGACCATTTCAAGTGAACGGGTCACGGGCTCCTATTCCACGCTGGACTCGGAAGATTTTCAGGCACAACGATTGAACAGTCTTGATGCAGTGTTGGAGGGTAGGGTCGTAGGGCTTCGTGACGGGGTTGTCCGGGGCGTGACCTCCATGAACGGTTTAACGACCCCTTTGTTCGTTATTGATGGTTTCCCTGTGGAACAGACCAGGTATAATGCCAACTACACTTTGGAAGAGAACCTACCCAACATCAACATTGAAGATATAGAAAGTATAACGGTCCTTAAGGATGCGGCGGCCACCTCCATATATGGGGCCCGTGCAGCCAATGGGGTGGTGGTCATATTGACCAAAAAGGCCAAGGCTGGGGAAACCAATGTGTCGTTCTCAAGTAATTTGACCCTTTCCCCTTACAGGTATTATACAGGCAACCTGACCGGTTCCGAAGCCATTGTTGGTTTTGAGCGGGAATGGGCCAATGGCAACCCCAATCTTGAAGGTGGGGGAGCGGCCTCTTATGCCTCCTCTTTATTGGACAATGCGGTGTACACCAGCCAAGGAATGCAGACCTTGCTGAATTTTTATGCAGGCAACAGTTCAGAGACCCAAATGAACAATACACTGAATCGTTTGGCAGCATCTGGGTTCCGATATTATGATGAACTCGACAAATACGCCAAACGGGATCAATATTTCCAACAATTCAATATCCGGTTCGCAAAGGCATCTGACAACAACAGTTTCAATGCTTCAGCTACCTATAAGGACAATAAGTTCGAAGATATATATTCGGATGAACAATCATTGGGCATCAACTTGAACAATACGGCACAGCTCACCGATTGGTTAACCTTGGATGTGGGCACCTATATGTTCTTCAACAATGGAAATGAACAAACGTACAACGCTTTGAACCCACAATTCGTTTATCAGCCCTACAATGGATTGGTCAATGCCGATGGCTCTCCTTTTGTGTCAACCGCTGAATCACGTTACAGTGCTTTTACCCTACAGTCCATGGATACCTATGGTCTTTACAGTATGGATATAACGCCCATGGAAGAATTGGGGAGGAACATCAGGGAACGAAAAAACTTTTTGAACAGAAGTTTTGCCAAATTGGACGTTCAGATCAGTGATGCCTTTTCCTATAACGCCATGTTCCAATATGAATACGGGGTTGACCGTTCGGAACAATTGAGAAGTTCCGATTCCTATGCAGTACGGTCTTTGGTCAATGGTTTGGTGACCATATCACCGACAAACCAAGCCCTATTTAATTTGCCCTATGGCGATATTTCCGATAGGAGCAACCAATATTCCAACGCATACAATTTCCGTCAACAACTGAACTTTGACAAATTGTTCAATGGCGTCCACCATGTGAGTGCCATTGCCGGTACGGAAGTGAGGCACTCCAAATTGGAATACAGTGAGCATACCCGATATGGGTATGATTCCCAAACGTTAACCTATACACCGATCAATCAAGCAGATTTACTACAGGTTTACGGTTCGGTGTTTGGTGGATATCTGAGCCAAAATGATTTTTCCGTGGAAAGGGAACTGCTCAACCGCTATGTTTCCGTATACGGCAATGCGGGCTATACCTATGATTCACGGTATTCGGTGACTGGAAGCCTTCGATGGGACCGTTCCAACTTATGGGGTACCGATAATAAATATCAGAACAAACCGACCTGGTCGGCCGGGGCAGGATGGAACCTTCACAATGAATCCTTTTTGGAAAAGGACTGGATCAATAGGCTAAAGCTGCGTTTTTCCTATGGTATTGGAGGGAATGTAGCCAAAGATTCCGCTCCCTATCTAACGGCGGGTTACTCCTCCAACAATAATGTTGGAGGCATACAGGGGTATGTGAGTTCCAGGCCCAATCCCCAGTTATCATGGGAGAAGACCACTACGGCCAATGTTGGGGTCGATTTCTCCTTTTTTAAAAATAGGCTGAACGGAACCGTGGACTATTATCACAAGAAAGGTGAAGATCTTTTGGCGAACAGCCAAGGTGTGCCAACAGAAGGTTGGGGCTATTCCACATATACCTTGAACAATGGGGAAATGGTCAACCGTGGGGTAGAGATTACCTTGAACGGGAATATTTTCAGGACCGAAGATTTTTCCTGGGATGTAGGGGTGATGTTCGCTCATAATAAAAATGAGGTGACCTATGTCAATGTGGAAGCCCCAGTGTACTTTCTCCAATTGGACTATCCGTCCGAGTTCCCTAGGATCGGGACAAACTATAACTCCATATATGCCTATAAATGGGCAGGGTTGAGCAGTACCGGTTTGCCCCAAGTGTATGATGCGGAACAGACCCCTGTATCCTACAATCCAGGGGAACTTGAAGCCATTGAGGATTATGGCACCACGGTTCCCATCCAGAGTGGATCTTTCAATACCTCCATTACGTACAAGGATTTTTCACTGTCAGCGCTCTTCATTTATGGGATGGGACATAAGATCAGAAATACATTCCTGCCCATGTTTGACAACAACTATTCGGGTGCGGCCGGTGGATACATTACCAATATAAGACCGGTGAACAATCGCATTGAGGATAGTTGGAAGAACCCAGGTGATGAAGCCCTTACGGATGTGCCCAGAGTGGTCTATGAGTATGACCCGGAGTATAGCTACGACCTAAGGTCTATTTATTCCTATGCGGACATCAATATTCTGGACGCCTCCCATCTTAGGCTGAGCAACGTATCATTGGCCTACAGAATGCCATCCGAGCTCGTTTCCAAACTCGGCATGAAAGGGCTACGGATGAACTTTAATGTAGAGAATGTGTTCACCTTGGCCAAGAGTAGGGATGCCAAGTATTTATTGGGTGGATACCAGACTCCCAATTTTGTCCTTGGATTCAATGTAAACCTGTAAACAAAAAGTAAGATCATGAAAAACATATATATATACCTCATATGCCCTTTGGTAATGCTCGTTGGACTGTCTTCCTGCGAAGAGTATTTGGACGATATCCCAAAAGGATCCAAGACCCCCTTGACATTGGCCGATTATGAAGCCTTTGTCCGTTATGAATACACCAATCATAGCGTCAATGTCAATCAGGCTTTGAACTTATTGAACGATAGGTTTTTGAGTGAATCCACCCTGTCCTTCAACCCTTTGGACAAGGCAAATTATCTATGGGACGAATCCGCGGACCGTATTGCCCTGAACCGTTCGGACGAATCCACCTATTATAATAGTTATGCCAGTATTTCGACCTTCAATTTGATCATTGAAAATGCACTGACCACTACCGAGACCTCTGAAGGGGAACAACGTGTGCTCTGGGCGCAGGCGAAGGTGTTGCGGGCCATGAGCTATTTCAACCTGGTCAATTTCTATGTAGATACCTATGAAGCGTCCAACGCATCCCAGAAATTATCCGTCCCCCTGATTACAAGTGCTGATATCAATGCGCCCAGCGAACAGGTGAGTATTCAAGAGATGTACGATTTTATGTTGTCCGATATGGAAGAGGCCCTGCCTTATTTGCCCATTGAATCTGCGACCGTACTACACCCCAATTTGGGGACAGGTTATGCGTTTTTGGCACGGCTCCACCTCCAAATGGGAAATTATGATGATGCACTCGCCAATGCCGATCGAGCTTTGGAAGAGAATAACAGCTTATACGACTGGACTGCCTATTATCAAGCCAATGCGATGGTCATCGAGGATCCCGAATCCTACGTGGGCAAGCCTTCGCCCATGGGATTTGACTATGTGGAGAACTACAATTTTAGACACGGGGCCCTTACCCGCTTTACCACGGAAAACAACATTCCGGTCCACCGTGCTGAAAGGTTTGAAACAGGGGATGCCCGTTTTCTTTCCCGATGGAAGATAAGGACAGTGGGAGCGGAGACCTTTTACAACGCCACGGTGTCGGGTTATTTCAATTATGGGGGCATCACCACAGTGGAGATCTATTTGATCAAGGCCGAATGTCTGGCCCGTGCCGATCAATGGGGAGCGGCGATGGATATCCTGAATCAGGTCAGAAAGACCAGGATATTGCCTGAAGCCTATGTGGACTTGACCGCAAGCAACGAGGCCCAGGCCATGGAGGCCATCATCAAAACCAAGATGAACGAACTTATTTTGACCTTGATTCCTTTCTGCGATGCCCGACGGTTGAATGCCGAAGGTACCTATACGATCGGATTTTCGAAAGAGTACAATGGGCAATCCTATAGCTTGTCCCCGGAATCGCATTTGTGGACCATGCCCTTCCCCCAAGGTGCAGTCGACAACCCTGGAAATGGGACCATCACCCAAAACGTTGAAAAATAATTTAAAACCTATCAAAAATGATTCATAATATATATAAAATGCTGGGCTTGTGCCTGATAATTTTCCTTGCTTCCTGTAAGCAGGAAGGGGCAAAGCTTGAAGATTCCTTTGAATTGGAAGGCGAAGTATCCGGTCTCACAAACGGGACAGCGGTACAATTGGTACCCGGGGCAACCCATTCCAACGAAAAGCCGATAGCGGAGACCACAGTTAAGGACGGCAGGTTCAATTTTACAGGGAGCCTCGATCAACCCCGTTTTTTTTACGTGGTGTTCGGGGATAATCAAGGATTTGTTCCGGTGATGCTGGAGAATTCAAAGATTAAGTTCACAGCTTCCGCCAAAATGGATAATACAGAAGGTAAAAGAATCAATGTGACCAATATCCAAATTGAAGGCTCGGAGGCCCATGATTACTATAAAGAAAAAACGGCTTTCAAAAAGGAACTGGAAGATGAGTATGATGCCATGCGAAAGTCCACGGAAAACATGAGCAACTTACTGGGAAACGCAAGGAAGAATGGTAATAAGAAAGTCCTGGACTCACTGATGGGGACGTCGGCATATAAGGAAATGGAAAAGGTTGAGAATGCTTTTTTTGATAAAGTAAAATCAACCTCCCAAAAACTCATTTCCGATCATGGTGATTCTTGGTGGGGCCCCTTTTTTATGATGCACCAGTACACCTATTTGACCCCCGACGAAGCACCCATCTATGATGCGTTCTCCGAAGAGGCCAAAAATAGCCTCTATGGGAAGTTGGTCCACGAATCCGTATATCCGAAAGGATTCATCGGGGAAAAGGTATCCAACCACAGTCTGAAGGACAAGGATGGTGAATCCTTTGACACCCAGAACATTATTTCCGGGAAAAAGTATGTTCTTATTGATTTTTGGGCGTCATGGTGCGCCCCCTGTCGCAAGGAAATCCCCAATCTTAAAAATGCCTACGCCGAGTTTTCGGGCAAGGGCTTCGAAATCTTGAGCGTTTCCATTGACAAGAATCAAGACGCCTGGATCAAGGCTTTGGGCCAAGAAAATATGGGTTGGCCCAACCTTTTGGACAATGGTGACCTGAGCAAGGAATTCAATGTGAAAACAATTCCAGCCACCTACTTAGTGGATGGGAATGGCGTTGTGATTGCGGAAAATCTTCGGGGCAAGGAACTGGATGAGAAATTGGCCGAGCTTCTGAACTGACGGTCCTGAACGGAACAATAAGTTATAGGGCGACGCTATGACCTTTGGTCATCGTTTGCCCATACACCTTCCTGATTTAGTAGTTATTTGAATTAGCCAAAGACTAAAATTGGAAAATGGCGAGAGGGGTTGTTTGCCCAAACAATCCCTTTTGCGCCATTGTCCTACAGTTAACACTCAGCAATAATGAAAAAATATATCGGCCTTGTAGTGCTCTTGCTTTCTGCATGGATGGGGACTGCGCAAATTCTTGCTCCGGTCAAATGGACAACCACCGTGAACAAAACGTCGGAGACAACCTATGAACTGGTCGCCACGGCAAGCATTGATGCAGGCTGGCATTTGTATTCCCAGACCGTACCCAAGGATGGACCCGTTGCCACAACTTTCGGGTTTGATTCCAAGGACGGATCTTTCACCACTATTGGAAACACCACCGAAGATGAGGGTCATACGGTCTACGACCCCGTATTTGAAATGGAAATCAAGTTCTTCGAGGATAAGGCCGTGTTCAGGCAGCAGGTGACCACTGACGGGGATCTGACCACTATCAGTGCCATTGTTGAATATATGGTATGCGATGATACGCGTTGCCTGCCCCCTGCCGAGGAAGAACTGTTATTTGTCCTGAATGGACAGCAGGCCGGCGGATCCACGGACAGTGATCAGGTGCCGGACAACGTTTTGCCCGATACCAATGACGAGACGGTGGTCAATAAAGGGACCGAAGACCAGAAAGGGCTGTGGACCATTTTTTTTATATCCTTTATTTCTGGCTTTGCAGCCTTGCTGACGCCCTGTGTGTTCCCGATGATACCCATGACGGTCAGTTTCTTCACGAAACAGAGCAAAAACCGCCCACAGGGAATCAAAAATGCTATTTTTTATGGGTTCTCAATCGTATTGATCTATGTGGTGTTGGGGTCTATGGTAACCGCTATTTTCGGTGCGGATTCCTTGAACGCCCTTTCGACCAATGTGTGGTTCAATCTGATCTTTTTTATACTGCTTATCGTTTTTGCGGCGTCTTTTCTTGGGGCGTTCGAGATTGTGTTGCCCTATACATGGGCAAACAAAGTGGACAAACAAGCGGACAAGGGCGGTGTCATTGGTATCCTGTTCATGGCCCTGGCCCTGGCCATTGTGTCCTTTTCCTGTACGGGTCCCATCGTGGGAACCCTACTGGTCGAGGCGGCAAGTAAGGGGGGATTGGCACCCATTATAGGTATGCTCGGTTTCTCCTTGGCACTTGCACTGCCCTTTATGCTTTTTGCGCTTTTTCCCGGTTGGTTGAACTCCCTTCCGAAATCTGGCGGATGGCTGAATTCCGTTAAGGTCTTTCTGGGCTTTTTGGAGCTGGCCCTTGCGTTTAAGTTTTTGTCAAACGCCGATTTGGTTTTACAGTTGCATTGGTTGGAAAGGGAAGTGTTCCTGGCCATTTGGATCGCCATTTTTGGAATACTGGCCATGTACCTCTTTGGCAAGCTCAAATTACCCCATGATTCCCCCGTCCAACATATTTCCGTTGGCAGACTGGGATTGGGACTGCTCACACTTGCCTTTACCCTATACTTGGTCCCCGGTCTTTGGGGTGCTCCCCTGAAGTTGGTCAGTGGTTTTCCCCCGCCCATGCATTACAGTGAATCCCCAAACGGTGTTGGTTATGCCCAGATGGGCGGAGGGTCATCTTCACATGGGCCTCTTCCCGAAGGGGCAACATATGGTCCGCATGATATTGTCTCCTTCAACGATTATGAAACAGGTATGAGCTATGCTAAAACGGTGGGCAAGCCTGTTTTGATCGACTTTACGGGGCATGCGTGTGTGAATTGTAGAAAAATGGAGGAAAGGGTATGGAGCGAACCACGCCTATTGAAGCTCTTGAACGAAGAAGTAGTACTGATTTCCCTGTATGTGGATGACAAGCGTGAGCTGCCGGAGGATCAGCAATATGTTTCCACGGCAACGGGAAAAAAAATCAAGACGATAGGGAACAAGTGGAGCGATTTCCAGATCAGGGAATATAGGGCCAATGCCCAACCTTACTATGTGTTGGTGGATCACGAAGGGGAAAAGCTCAATGCCCCTGTGGGGTACACCCCGGATGTAGAAGCGTATGGATCTTGGTTGAGGCAGGGTATCGACAACTATGGACAGTAATGGATTTATTAAAGATCTTATGGACAATATGTTGCAAACGGACATGAATTTGGAAGCACACTTTAGGGAAATCAGAAAGGGTGTAATCGGCAATAACGGATATTTTGAATCCCCCTTTGGCATCCAAAAAATACTGTATGCCGATTGGGTCGCCACCGGAAGGTTATACCGTCCCATTGAAGAAAGGATCACGGATACTTTGGGACCTTATTTTGCCAACACACATTCCTATTCGAGCGAGACGGGGAAAGTGACTTCCAACCTCTATATGGAGGCTCGGGATCGCATCAAAAAACATGTGAATGCCGATGCGGATGATGTGCTGGTGACCACGGGCAATGGAATGACGGGGGCATTGGCCCGCTTACAGCAAATTATGGGCCTTAAAGGACCACGGCCATCCGACCCCAAAGCGGTGCCAGTCGTGTTCATTACCCATATGGAACACCACTCCAACCAGGTGTCTTGGTCGGAAACCATGGCCGATATCGTTATTGTACCTCCCGGGGAGGATTTGATGCCCTGTCCAGAAAAGCTGAATGATCTTTTGGGGGAATACAAGGACCGAACCTATAAAATTGGGGCATTTACGGCATGTTCCAACGTGACCGGGGAGGTGACTGACCACAAGGGTTTGGCAAAGACCATGCATGCCCATGGAGGGGTCTGTTTCTTTGACTTTGCCGCATCCGCCCCCTATGTGGATATCGATATGCACCCCAATGAACCAGAATGTCGGATGGATGCCATTTTCTTTTCGCCCCATAAATTTCTGGGAGGTCCTGGGGCTTGTGGGGTTTTGGTGTTCAATAAAAATCTGTATAGGAATGAGGTGCCAGAGATACCCGGTGGTGGTAACGTGAAATGGACCACACCTTGGGGAAAGCATAGGTTTTTTGAGGATTTGGAGACCAAGGAAGATGGGGGTACACCCGGTATCATCCAAACCATTAAGGCCGCCCTTGCCATCCAATTGAAAGAGAAAATGGATACCCAATTCATGGCGATAAAAGAACAAGCGTTACTGCGTCTTTTTCGGGAAAAACTCAAGGATCTTGGGGAAATTCATTATTTGGGAAATGAACATACCCAGCGTATCGGCTGTCTGTCCTTTAACATACAGGGCATCCATTATAATTTGATGGTCCGCTTGCTCAATGACCGCTTTGGGGTCCAGGTCAGGGGAGGGTGGTCGTGCGCCAGCACCTTTGCCCACTACCTTTTTGGGATAGATCAAGCAAGGTCTTCACAAATCATGGACGGCATTGATGGGAAAAACCTCGAAAACAAACCAGGATGGGTCCGTGTCTCCCTACATCCCGTTATGGAGGACTTGGAGGTGACCTATATCACAGAGGCCATTCGGAGCATCGTACAGAACAAGGACGAATGGGAAAAGGATTACCAGTACAATCCCATGACCAATGAATTTGAATACCTCCACGGGACACATGCAAGTTCCGGGCACCCTTCTTTTTTTGAGCTGTAGCCCTGCGTTCCCAAGGAATTCAGAAATAGCATATAAAGGATAAACAAAACAACAAGTGAATTATAAAAGGTGATTATAGCCTGTGGGGGGTAAGCGCATACAAGAGGTTGCACAACACATCCTGCTTCCCCTGCAAAAAGCATTTCATTTTTCTTTTTGAGTTAGTCAGGGGGCTATCCACATTTTGGGTGGTCCCTTCAAAAAGAAAATGCAAAACAATGGAATCAATGAAAAAAAGTCTTATGAAATCAAACAAATTTAGATGGAAGGCCATGTTCGCGGCATGCCTGTTTTTTTTAGTTACGGGATTTGTATTTTCCCAAAACCTCGAATACAAATGGGAGAAAACCACCTCCAAGGGGTATTCCTATGAATATGTGACCCATGATCCGATGAAAACCCGTTTTTATACCTTGGACAACGGGCTTCAGGTCGTACTCAGTGTAAACAACCGAACACCTCGAATTGCCGTAAACATAGCTGTTAGGACAGGCAGTAATACCGATCCAAGGGATCACACGGGGCTGGCCCATTACCTGGAACATATCCTATTTAAGGGGACGGATAAATTTGGCTCTTTGGATTGGGAAAGGGAAAAACCCTTGTTGGATAAAATCGAGGCATTGTATGAAAAGTATAATTCGACGCAGGACACCCTATTGCGCAAGGAAATTTACCAAGAAATAGATCGGGTGTCCAATGAAGCTGCAAAATATGCCATTGCAGGGGAATACGATAAATTAATGACCGAGATCGGTTCAGAGGGTACCAATGCGCACACTTGGATGGAGGAGACCGTTTATAAGGAGAATATCCCGTCCAATGCCATCGATAAGTTTCTGAAGATACAGGCAGAACGTTTTAGAAAACCTATTGTACGCTTGTTCCATACCGAATTGGAGGCGGTCTATGAAGAGAAGAACAGGTCTTTGGACAATGATGGCCGCAAAATGAACGAGGTGATGAACGATGCACTGTTTCCCACACATAATTATGGGCAGCAAACCACCATAGGGACCATTGAGCACTTGAAGAACCCATCAATCACCGCCATAAATGAATATTATGATACGTTTTATGTGCCCAACAACATGGCCATCATCATGGTCGGGGATTTTGATGCGGACCAAATGATAAAAAAGGTTGACGAACATTTTTCCTATATGCGTCCAAAACCCGTTGAAGCCTATGATCCAGCTCCTGAAAAGCCAATGGATTCGCCCTTGGTACGGGAAGTCTATGGACCAAGCCCGGAGCACATCAGATTGGTATGGCGTTCTCCTGCGGCCTATACAAAGGACGCTCAGGTCCTTAACCTGATCACTTCCATATTGAATAATGGAAAAGCAGGACTTTTTGATATCAATATCAATCAAAAGCAAAAATTACAAGGGGCCTATAGTGGGTTGATGCAGTACAAAGACTATGGTGTTTTCATGGTTGGAGGTGGCCCCAAGCAAGGACAAAACTTGGAACAGGTGAAAACCATTTTGTTGGAGGAGCTGGAAAAGCTCAAAAAGGGAAATTTTGACCTGGACCTGTTAAAAGCCATCGTCGCTAATTATAAGTTGGATGAACAAGAAGCCTTAAAGTCGAATGACAGTCGATTGAACGCGCTCCTGAACGTTTTTATAAAAAGCAACAACACCGCATGGGACAAAGATGTGGCCTACCTGAGCAGCATGGCGCGACTCACCAAGGAAGACATTGTAAGGGTGGCCAATACGTATTTATCGGAGAATTACCTTACCCTTTATAAAAGGCAAGGGGAGGACAAGAATATGGTGAAAGTGGACAAACCACCGATTACGCCCATTGAGACCAATGCAGGAAAAGAGTCCCCGTATGTCCAAGCCATCAAACAGATGGAGGTGGTCCCGATAGCACCGAAGTGGATTGATTTCAAGAAGGACTTGGATATCGATAGGGTCGGTCCGACGGACCTGTTCTATATCCAGAACATGGAAAATGAACTGTTTACCATGGAGTATCGCTTTGGGATGGGGTCGTACAACAGCAAGTATTTGCCCATTGCATTGAATTATCTAAATTATTTGGCAACCGACAGCTATATTGCTGAGGAAATCAATAAAAAGCTATATGCCCTGGCAAGTAACTATAGAACAAACGTATCTTCTGAAACGACCCGTATCACCATTACGGGGCTTCAGGAAAACTTCCGGGAAGTTGTTGGTCTCATTGAGCACATCATCCGAAATTGCAGGCCCGATGAGGAGGCACTGGCCAAACTGAAGGAACGGATCATGAAAGGGCGCTCGGACAGTAAATTGGAAAAGCGTGCTATTTTATATGGATTGACCAACTACGCCACATATGGGGCTAAAAACCCCTTCAACGATGTACTGTCGAACGAGGAGATACTGACCATGACCCCTGGGCAATTGACCGATATACTCCATGGGCTATTTGATTTTGAACATGATGTCATCTATTATGGCCCCAAGTCCAAAGGGGAATTGAAATCAACATTGAACTCGATCCATTCCTTTCCGGGTGCTTTCAAACCCTATCCAGAGCAAACGACATACACGTACAAAACACAAGATAGGAACCGAGTTTTGTTTGCCCATTATGATATGGTCCAAAGCGAGATACAATGGATACGGAACACGGAGAAGTATGATCCCGAAAAAGAACCCATGATCAACCTGTTCAATGCCTATTTTGGTGGAGGCATGGGGTCTGTTGTTTTTCAGACGATTCGGGAATCAAAGGCCTTAGCCTACGCTACATATGCCCAGTATGCCATTCCATCCAAAGAAGAACAAATGTTCCGGATGTTGGCCTATGTTGGTAGCCAGTCCGACAAAATGCTGCAGGCTGTAGATGCCATGGATGAATTGTTGGACGAACTCCCATTGAACCGCGAGGAAATACGCGCCAAAAAAGCGGCCATCAAACAAACGATAGCCACCCAACGAATAGTGGAAATAGAGCCCATCTATCACTATTTGGAGGCCAAAGAGAAAGGGGTGGAGTATGATATGCGTAAAAAAGTGCATGACTCCATGGATGATATCACGCTTCATGATATCCAACTGTTTCACAAGGAGAAACTAGCGGATAAACCGTATACATACTGCATTATAGGGTCAGAGGAGCGAATCAGTGAGGGAGACCTGAATACAATTGGTGAGGTTGAAAAATTGACCCTGGAGGAAATATTTGGCTATTAGACTGGTAATCGTATGTGGTTGACCAAGATGGCATTGTTGATGCAAACCAGAAAACATTTGTTTTCTGGTTTTTTTATTTGCCTCAAGGGAAAGGACGGATTCTGGGAATTTTCAAAAATGGATCATCGGAACAATCGTATGTTTTAGCTGGTAGCTTGTTTTATAGACGTTTCTTTGTGCTACCATGCTTGTTTTACCATGCCGGGAGTGGACAGCTATGCCTGTCATTTGCAATGCGCTTTCTGAAATATCGAGATTGAATTTTACTTGGTACAAAGGGGAAAGGGATGACCATTGGGATGGATTTTCAGTATATGATATGATGTTTTGAAAATGACACCTGAATATATCGATCTAAAAACTTGTCCTAAAGATGGGGGGTGTCCATGTGGACAGGTAGGCAGAATACCTTCCATTTGTATCCTTAGGAGTAATTTTAACATTTTTCAATAATCAGATAATCAATTCCTAAGAGTAGGATTTGCATATTATTTAAAATTAATCCAATTAAAAGTTGTGTTAAAAAATGCGTCGTTTTAAATTAGCGCCTCACTATTTGGAATAATTATAAATAAAAATAAATGAATAAAATCTACTTGCTTTACTTCGCTCTATTTGGAATGTTCAGCACGACCTTTGGGCAAAACACCTCCATTCAAGGAAAGGTACTTTCCGATTCCGGAGCCCCGATTGCCAGTGCCAACGTCATCGTATTGAACTCTAATATGGGTACGATCACAGACGACAACGGTACTTATGAACTGAAGGGAATCACCCCGGGCAAGTATATCGTACAGGCTTCTTACATTGGCTATGAAACCATTGAAAACCCAATTACCTTAAAAGAAGGGGTCGCCTTAGCCTTGAATTTTACTTTAAGTGAATCCGCTACACAGCTACAAGAAGTTGAGATAATCGGTAGAAAGGAAAGAAATTACAAAAACACCACATCCTTCGTTGCCACAAAATCAGCCACAAAATTAGTCGATGTGCCACAGGCAGTGAGTTACGTGACCAAAGAAGTCATTTTGGACCAAGCAGCGTTTACGGTGAATGACATTGTTAAGAATGTTAGTGGTGTCAACCAGTTTTCATTTTATAATGATTTGACCATGAGGGGTTTTCGTGTACAGGGACAGCAAAATAGTAGTATACTTTTAAATGGCTCCCGTATGATGACGAGTTTTTGGAGCCAACAGATCATTCCACATGTGGAACGTGTTGAGGTGATAAAAGGCCCGGCATCCGCCCTTTTTGGAAACGCCTCTCCCGGAGGGACCATAAACACGGTTACCAAGAAACCCCTGGAGACCACCAAACAATCCATCAGTGCCAGTATGGGGAGCTTTAATACGTTTCGATTTTTATCCGACTTTACCGGGCCGATGACCAAAGACAACAAGCTATTGTACCGTTTGAACATCGGGTATCAAAACACGGATGGTTTTAGGGATCTGCAATTCAACAAGAATATTGTGGTGGCCCCTTCGTTTTCCTTTATCCCAAACGAAAGGACCCGCTTGAACTTTGATGTGGTCTATCAGGACAATAAAGGACGTTTGGACCGTGGACAGGCGGTTTTTGGCGATGGCGATCTCTATTCCACACCGATCACTACCTCCTTGAGTGCAGAAAATGACTATTTGAACGAACAAAACCTCAATGTGACCTTATCATTTCAGCATAGGTTCAATGAAAACATAAGTTTTAACAGTACCTATCTGAATTCCTCTTATGATGAAGACCTTTTGGAGCATAGAACCGCCAATAACTTTTTGGCGCTTGGTGATGGTTCTTTTGATATTACCCAAGTGGCGATGCGGGTGTTTATTCGTAAGCGATCTTGGAACAATCAGAACTTTACGAATTACCTCAACTTTGACTATGACCTTGGTGATATAAAAAATAAGCTTTTGGTGGGATACGATTATTTTCAGCAAGAGCTTGAACCCGGGGGGTCACAATTGGAGGCAAACGCCTATCTTTTACAAAATGGGACCGCAACCAATTCCTTCAATGTCGCCAATAGTGATAATTATGTACTTGACGAGGATGGAAACCCTGTCGCCAATGTAGCTCCTTTTGATTTGACCTCTTCGAACGGGAATGCGATGCGGGACATGAGCAATTATGTGTACTCCATTCGAAACTATGATAGATACAAACAAACTGGTAATGGTATTTATCTGCAAAACCAGTTCAGCTACAAAAAGTTCAATCTTTTGCTAGGTCTTCGGTACGATGATTTTACTGATTTCTTAAACTACGATACCGATGCGGAAGAAAAAGTAAGACAGGACGCTTTTTTACCGAGAATCGGTATGGTCTATAAGGCTACGCCCAACCTAAACCTCTACGGGACTTGGGTCAAGGGGTATCAACCCCAGACCGCGACCGAAATAAGCAATCCTGAAGCGGGAGGGCCTTTTGACCCATTGACCAGCGAATTGTTCGAAGCAGGGGTAAAATCAGAGTGGTTCAACAAAAGGTTGAGTGCTACTTTGGCAGTGTACACGCTAAACCAAAAAGGCGCTTTGTACAATGCCAATGATTCCAGCAACTCCGATTTATTGCAACAGGTCGGTGAGGAAAAATCGGAAGGTGTGGAAGTGGATGTGTACGGACAGGTTATGCCCAATTGGAGTGTGGTCATGAACTACGCCTACAACCATGCCTACTTTACCGAAGCGGATGAATCCACAATCGCTATTTTTGGCAACCAAAAACCAAATGCACCCAGAAATACCTTCAATTTTTGGACGAAATATATCATTGACCGAGGCGATTTCAATGGTCTGGGCTTTGGACTTGGTTATGATTATGTAGGGGAACGAAACGGTTCCATTGTCAGGGACCCGGAGCTGATCCCTATTTTCCCAAGCTATGGATTGGTCAATACCGCTGTGTACTATCAGGTGGATAAATTTCAGATCCAATTGAACTTTAACAATGTGTTCGACAAGACCCATTGGGTAGGAGGATATGATTTCTTGAGAGCCTTCCCTGGGAGACCCCGGAATATTATGGCAACAGTCTCATATACGTTTTAGCATTGAAATCATCAAAGAAGAAACTTTTTAAAATCCATAGTTGGATTGGAACCAAGTTGAGCATACTATTTTTTATAGTATGCTTTTCTGGTACCATGGCCACCCTGAGCCATGAGTTGGACTGGCTATTTATTACAGAAATAAGGGCAAAACCACAAAAGGAATTCGCTTCTAGAAATACAATTCTTGCCAACCTTAAAGAGCACTATCCGGACGGTCAGGTTTCTTATTGGATGCGTACCGAGGAACCGTACTTGTGCGACATTATCTACATGGAGCACGACGGCAGACAGACCTATGTCTTTGCAAATCCATATACAGGAAAGATTCAGGGGAACGCCAATCTCACTTTTCAACGTTTTTTCAGGGACCTGCACTATTTTTTGTTCATGCCCTTTTATCAGTTTGGTTATTTCATCGTGTTGAGCTTTGCCTTTCTGCTGCTGATTTCCTTTTTAACGGCTTTGTTCTTCTATAAAAAATGGTGGCGAAAACTGTTTGTGCTTGAAGTAAAAAAAGGACCGCTAGTGTTTTTCAGAAGCCTCCATAGATTGATCGGGCTGTGGTCGATTCCGTTCTCCATCCTGTTTTCGATTACCGGGATATGGTATTTTATAGAACGTGCAAACATTGCAGATGTACGCACAAAAGTCAATCCCAAACTCCCCAAACTGGACAACTATATTGTCACGGATAGTATGGACCTTGCTTATGATATTGATTATGATAAGGTAGTTCATGTAGCACAACAAGCCATTCCGTATTTCATGGTGGAAGACATGAACATACCCACTGATTATGACAGCCCTGTGTATCTAAGGGGCAAATCAGATGTGCCATTGGTCCGCCAGCGTGCCAATAGGGTGTATGTAAATCCATATACATATGAAGTGATCGGGGTCCAGAATGCCAAAACAATAAGTAAGACTATGTGGGTCAATGATATCGCCGACCCGTTGCATTTTGGCTATTGGGGAGGAATGGTGACCAAGATCATATGGTTTTTTATGGGCTTGGGGATATCATCCCTAGTGCTATCAGGGATATGGATCACCTTAAAGCGCAGGGCTATGCAACGAAAGAAGCAGCGCAAACCCGTTTTGGGCAAATGGAAATTCATCAACTGGGGCATATATATCCTTATGATGGCCAGCATGTATGTGCAATTGGTAAGGCGTTATCACACTTCAATTACGGGTATGGTAGTTATAAGCTGCGGTTGGATATTGGTTTTGCTGCTTACCTATTATGTTTTTGTTCACCGTCTAAACAAGGTGGTCGATGCAAATTAGGATAAAGTGAAAAGAATGGATCCGATTTGAAATTCACCTGAAAGCTGTGGAACAATGGATGCTCTAGTAGGCAAAGAGAAGGAGAAACGACTTAAAAATAAACGTTAACGCAGGCACCAAAAAATAATGGGAATCTACCGGGATATGCGTCTAGTTCACCTTCCCAAAGATTGTCATCGATAAGATCTTGAATGTCGGATTCATTGTTGCCATTATACACCTAATCATCTAGGTTTTCATCATCAATAATGACCGAACGTCGTTTCTTTTCATTGTGGATTTTGGTACACAGGGGGGGTACCCTTGACAGTCAAAACACCTCCTTCCATCGGTATTGTTGGCTTGATGTCAACCTGATCATTCATTTAGAAAGTATTGTCCTTTTGGTCGATTTGCTCAATTGGTGTACCAATTCCATAAAAAGGAGTGGGACCAAGTTTTGTACTGCAAGCGCACCCAAACCTTTAGGTTTTTGGCGGCCGCGACACGAACAGGAGAAGCGAGAGCTTGGTGCACAGGAGCATCGCCATTGATTCACTTTCCTTTGGAAAGCCCATTTTTAAAGGATTTGTCAAGAATATTAATTTGTGGGATTATTGCATTTTTGACAAATAATGAGCTCAGCCCAGAAGTATCAGTTAGTGGCAAGGGTTGGGATGCTTTCAGCACTCCACTTCGGTGCGGTCGCTTCTGTTTGGACTGCGATTCGGATGAACCAAATAGGTAGATACCCCAACTTATCTCTAAAATGAATTTAACCATTGGGAATTATTGATAGTAATTCAATTATCTATCGGGTACCCCCATGTCCGCCAGCCACTACAATCAATACTTTGATGCTTAAATAAACGAACTTAAAGAATTGGATTATTGGATTCATCATTAAAAATCGTTTGTATTTGGATATTCTTTTTGTCATATCTTTTTATTCTGGGATCAACCACCAAAAGGGTTTCATTTTTGCTTTATAGAGGAAGGCATGGTGCAAGGCCAACTTTAACCAGTGACCTGCCAGACCAATGGTTCCAAAAGTTTTGCCCAGTTTTCTGCCTTGGGTATCAGGATATTTGTTGTAATCTGGCACAATAGGATAAGTAGTGATGCTCACACCACTTCCCTTGGTCATCCCGAACCCAGCTGAAGCTATGCATGCTGCACCCATATTTCCCATAGACCCCTTGTGATGTAGTTCATTGGTAGAGTTTTTTATCATCCCAACAATGTTATCCGCTACCAATTTGGCAGTAATACCTGATGGCATTCCAGTTCTTGGAGGAGCTGGTGTGATATCCGTTCCATTTTTGCTCTTCCGTGGTTTGGAAATGCTGTGAGGTGGTGCAAAGGCAATGCCTGGAGCAAAAATATTCGGATACGAAGGATTCTGGTAGGTTTCTGGCCAATCCTGTACACTCCATTCCTCATAAGGTTTTGGTGTATAATCAGCATCAACAATCATAAATCCTTTAAAAAGTTTGTCCGTGATATCCTCACCACCCTTATTGTAGGCCTTAAAACCATGACCCGAAAAGGAAGGAATCAGCATGGCGAAATCATAACTTTCCTTTTTATAATCCCCATCCAAAGTTTCGTAATGGGCAACACCATCTTCTATTTCCTGGATTCCGGCGCCTGTAATCCAGGAAATCCCTCTGTCTTCAAAAATCATTTCCACCATCTCCTTGGATTTCATGCTATTACTGCCATAACTCATCAACATGCCATCCATACCAAAATCTCCCAGATGATATTCATTGGAAATCCAGGTAATCTGTGCCATGTCCCTCACTTTGTGCCTTCTCAATTCCTGCTCTACATTTAAAATATATTCAAATGCCGCGCCTTGACAGGTTGCTTTGGCATGACCTGTTCCAATCAGGATTTTCGCTTTTTTTCCTTGTTTCATCTGCTTGATCAAATTGTTCAAGGCGTTCCAAGCTTCATCTGCATGGGTATATGTGCAAACGGAATGTGTTTTGTTTTTACCAGGGAAAAGACCGTCGGTGGCTTCGAAGTTAAGTTTTGGCCCGGTGGCATTGATCAGGTAATCATACGTCACTTTTTCTGTGGTTCCTTTACTTTCTCCCGCTACGTATTCTGCCAACACGAAAGGTTTCATTTCCTCTTGATCCCCTTCCGGGTGAAAACTAATGGCCTTGGCCTGTTTATAATCAATATGTTTTTTTGCATACAAAGGTGCCAAAGGAAATAAGATGTCCTTAGGTTTCATTCTCCCAATTCCTACCCAGATATTGGATGGGATCCATTGGTAATTGCTGTTGGGTGAAACAACAACAACCTCGTGTTGTTTGGATAATTTTCTGCGTAGATGTGAAGCCGATACATGCCCTGCGATACCTGCTCCTAAGATTACTATTTTAGACACTTCAATATGATTTTTTATAAAATTAGCTGAACTGTCCTGTACCTACAGTAACCTATGTTACCCATAAAAGAGCTGTTCACGCGAGCAGTTTTTCCAATCAAATCAGAACAATGGAATATATCAATGGATATCGTTGGTCCTGGCTAAACAATTAGTGAGGTTGGGGCGTGGCTCAATAGCTTGTATCATCCAATTTGACCTTGCCGTGGAATGTTTTGTATAAAAAGAGAAAATACCCAGCCAATAGAGGGGTTCCTATCAGCACAATGGTCAACATGATGCCTAGGGACTTCTGTGAAGAGGCAGCATTGTAAATCGTTACACTATGTTCTGGGTCTATTGTGGAAGGCAATAAAACTGGATATAGCTGAAAAGCAACCAGCATTAATAAAAACGCCATGGTCAATGAGGAAAATACCAAGGCATTTGCATATTTCTTCTTGGAAACAAGCCTGGGTACATTTGCAACGGCTAAAAAGGCCAAGACTGGTACGATGAAAAAAACTGGATTTTCTTTAAAATTATCGGTTACCCCAGGAAGGTAAATTAGCGTATAAAAGGAGGTAAACGTAAAACTAAGTATAAAGAAAATCATCCCTTTTTTAAGCAGAAATGTTAATCTGGCGTGCAAACGCCCTTCGGTCTTCAGCAACAAGAAAATGGCACCTTGCATCATGAACATGGAGAGTGTGGTTAAACCCACCATAATTGCATAAGGACTTAAAAAAGTTAAAAAAGCGCCACCTTGATAACTGAAATTTTCACCAATTTCAAAACCTTCCAAAATATTGCCCAATACAACACCCAATAAAAAGGCAATCAGCATATTGGATGTAAAGTAAACGATATCCCAGGTTTTTCTCCACCAATTCATTTCTTCCGCACTTCGAAATTTTATTGCGGCTGAACGTAAAACCAGTAACAGTAAGAACAGCATAAAAGGGATGTACATGGCCGATAACATGGTAGCGTACATTACAGGGAATCCTGCGAATAGGGCACCACCACCGATAATGAGCCATACCTGATTGGCGTCCCACAAAGGTCCTATGGCATTAATGGCAATACGACGACTTAAATCTTTTCTAAAAAACAGGTGCCATGCCCCTGCGCCGTAATCAAAACCTTCCAAAATCGCATATCCTGAAAATAGTAATCCTACGACTAAGTACCATAGTGTGGGATAATCTATGCCTAAAAACGTTTCCATTTGATTGAGTTATTAAATTATTTCTAAAGCATTTTCATCATAGGGCCCTTGTTTTATTTTTTTGTTCAATGAGTAAATAAACAATAGGAAGAGTAATGTGTAGACCACAAAGAACAGGATAAGCGAAAATAATATTTGATTGGATGCCACTTCTTGCGAAAAGCCTTCACTTGTTCTTAGATGGCCATATACAATCCAAGGTTGCCTACCCATCTCTGCGGCAAACCAACCCACTTGATTGGCTATTTGAGGTAATAGTACGGCGAATGCAAAAATTCGAAGCAGCCATTTTTTATCAAAGAGTATTCCTTTCCACCACAAATAACTAGCGTATAGGGTTAACCCTATCAAAAATATACCTATGGAAACCATGATGTGGTAGAACTGAAATACTGCATTTATTTGACCTGGACGGTCTTCTTGCGGAAAGGCGTTTAAGCCCGTTACTGGTTTTTCAAAATCTTGATGCACCAAGAATGATAATCCTCCAGGCACCCCTATTCCCGTTACTTTTTGTTTCTCATTGTCTACCCAACCAAGCAGGTACATGTCAGCAGGACCATTTGCTTCGTAGTGCCCTTCCATTGCAGCCAATTTGGCTGGCTGGTTCTCGGCAACACCCTCTGCCGAACTATGGCCTGACACCAATTGTGTTAACGATATTGCGGTTGCAACGCCTAGGGCTATTTTAAACGCCTTTTTCGAAATTTCTATGTATCTCCCTTTCAGTAAGTAGTAGGAGTGAACACTTAAAACTAAAAATGCACCTGCCAAAAAGGCTCCTTGCCACACATGAATAATTCTATCAAGACTCGAGGGATTAAAAACCATTGCCCAAAAATCGGTGACTTCAGCTCTGGCGTTAAAGCCTTCCCCAACGATGTGATAGCCCGCTGGCGTCTGCTGCCAGCTATTGGCAACCACAATCCAAACAGCTGAGAACATGGACCCCAAAAAAACTCCGATTGCCGATATAAAATGAACCTTGGGCGATACCCGGTTCCAACCAAATATCAGCACCCCTAAAAAGGCACTTTCCAAACCAAATGCAAACAAGCCTTCGGCTGCCAATGCACTGCCAAATATATCACCGACATACCTGGAGTATACCGCCCAGTTTGTCCCAAATTCAAACTCCATTATGATTCCAGTGGCCACACCGATACCAAAAGTTATGGCAAATATCTTTAGCCAAAAACGTGTTAAAACCTCATATTGTTTTTTGCGTGTTTTTAAATAAAGCCCCTCCATCATTACCATAATGAGACCGATTCCAATACTCAGGGGTGGGTAGATATAATGAAAAGCTACTGTAAAGGCAAATTGTATTCGAGCGAGAATTTCAGTTTCCATGGCTTTAAAAAAAAATTTATCCAAAGGTATTCCGTAAGGCACTCATATCATGTAACACCTGTTACATATAACAGGAAAAATTGTTTTTTTTAAGTTCCCTAACGTTATCCCTAAGCTTAAAAACGGTCGTACTTTGAAGTGCTCTTTTCCAGAATACTACTTCCTGCCAAACTGGGAAGTATTGAGCATGATTTTAAATGAGCCGGACCTATTCCATTCCTCATGGATCTTATAAAGATATCCTCTCTTTTTGGAAAAGGGTTTTACCATGAATCAAGTCCGGTAAGCAAAGTAAGGTTGTATATTTGGACAAATAGAATCTAGAAGGGGCCATTGTTCCTTGGAAAGGCTGTTTATGAATTTAAAGTGCCATTTGTCCGAGCCAAAAATCCTATGTTTATCAGAAAAAAGCAAAGGGAAAGTAGCTTTACATGGTGTATAATATAAGAAAACCTAAATACCCAGTGACCATGCCCCTACATAGTTTGCAATTTATAAAGGGCATAAGGAAAGTGGCCGTTTATTTTCTCAAAATGTACCGTTAAAACTGTAATCCAAGATTCCAACTTATGTTGTCGTTCCATCACAAAGCATTTCTATTGATTCTTATCGGCCATTTCTGCTATTCCCAAAACAGCCTTCCCATCCCAACCAATTTTAAAAAGGCGTTTGAGAAAAACGCACGGGATAACTCAGGTATACCAGGTAACAGATATTGGCAAAATTCCGCAGATTACCACATTGGGGTAAAGTTCAATCCGGCCACGCGACAGTTGGAGGGCAATGTTGGGATTGACTACTTCAACAACAGTCCAGATACGCTTAACAAGGTTATTTTTAAACTGTTTCCCAATTTATACCAGGCAGGGGCCATCCGTAAAATACTGGTTTCCCCAGGAGATGTAGGCCCAGGAGTGGATATTCGTACCGTTCGTATGGACAATCGGTTGGTAACCCAGGAAAATATCAGGATAAGGGGGACAAATATGTCGGTCGGTGATACGCACATTCTTCCGGGCCAAAAAATCAGGTTTGAGATTGCCTATGCCTACGTATTGAACGAAAAATCGTTTGTGCGCACGGGACAGGTGGATCCAGGGGCATTCGTGGTTGCTTACTTTTTTCCACGGATCGCCGTTTACGATGATATAGATGGTTGGGACGAGTATCCCTATACAGGGAGGGAAGAGTTTTATAACGATTATGGCCATTTTAGGGCCGAGATCACGGTTCCTGACCACTACCAAATTTGGGCCACAGGTGACCTGAAAAACCCTGATTGGGTGTATGAACCCAAATTTGTGAAACGGATACAAGAGGCATCAAAGGGCGACGAGATAATGGATATCATCACGGCCAGTGATCTACATGAAGGAAATATAACGCAAAAGCATGGGTGGAATACTTGGATTTTCGAGGCCGAAGAGGTAAGTGATTTTGCATTTGCCGCCAGTGACCATTACATTTGGAAAGCTTCCAGTGTTGTGGTCGACCCTGCCACCAAGAGGCGCACCCGGGTCGATGCCGTCCATGATCCGGACCATTCAGCGTATCTACCAGTGGCAAACTATGCAAGAACAGCGGTATCATTGATATCATACCAGTTTCCCGGCATACCCTTCCCATATTCCCACATGACCATTTTTGAAGGCCTGGATGCCATGGAATATCCCATGCTGGTCAACAATCTCCCGTTTGAAGAAGGTGATGCCGTTATGTTTACCATGCATGAGATCTTTCATTCCATTTTCCCTTTTTATGTGGGCACCAATGAAACGAAATATTCATTTATGGACGAAGGCTGGGCCCCTTTGACAGAATTTATGCTTTATCCGTTTTTTGACGTTGACCATCCCTTAACCTATGATATGGGTGAAATAAATGATTCGGCGGGCATAGACCAGGATGTTCCAATCAT
The DNA here is from genome assembly GCF_033441575.1 of Flagellimonas baculiformis. Classification (NCBI taxonomy): domain Bacteria; kingdom Pseudomonadati; phylum Bacteroidota; class Flavobacteriia; order Flavobacteriales; family Flavobacteriaceae; genus Flagellimonas; species Flagellimonas baculiformis. The sequence continues at coordinate 69,157 of NZ_JAUZVW010000013.1, read as the reverse complement.
GACCCTTACGCCCCAATTATATGGCAATGCTCGGTTTATGGACAAAGACCTTAAGCCCGCATTGGGATTTTTGTATGTGAAAGAGATGTTGGGTGAGGACCGGTTCAATGCGGCCTTGAAATTTTATATAGAACAATGGAAAGGAAAACATCCTACCCCCTATGATTTTTTCAATTGTTTCAATAAAGGCGCCGGGGTGGACCTAAATTGGTTTTGGAAGAACTGGTTCTTTGAAAAGAACCTACCGGATCTGGCCATTGGCAGAATAAAACATCATGGTTCAAAGTATACCGTTGTCATCGACAAAAATGAGGGTGCTATCGTTCCTGTCCATCTTACCATCCTATATCAAGATGACTCCAAAGAAAAGATCAAAAATGATATTAGCTGTTGGGCCAAGGGAAACACATCCATTACTATAACGTTCAGGTCTACAAAACCGATTAAAAAACTGATTTTGGGATTGGAGTATGATGTTGACATTGATCGGTCCAATAATGTGATCGACTTCGAGCCGCATTAAAAACATCATAAAGTGAACGATTGTGAACAATATGCTCTACTTGTTTTTCCAAGTAATTATATTGGTATGCCCTAAGAGTTTTATCCGGTTCTAGAGGGGTATCTATCCCGTAAAATTGCTTTTCTATTCCCAAAAATTGCTTTGATAACCTACTTGTCTTGGGACATTCAAGCGAAAAGGGCAAGTTGGGTTTCGTTCAGAATCGGTCTTCACCTTGACCGAAAACTACAAATAAGTAACCCCCTTGACGACTTGGACAAGGGGGACCATAAAGATACAAAGATTAGGAACAGGTTTTATACGATAGGTAAAGCCCCTCCATCTATTGAAAAGTTGGCGCCGGTGATGTAGTCTGCTTGTGAAGAAACAAGAAAGGCGACCAAATTCGCAATTTCATCAGGATCGGCCATTCTTTGCATGGGAACGCCCACGGTTTCCAGAACTGAGGCAAAGGCCTCGTCCGAGGAGATATTGGAGGATTGGGCAATATTCTCAATGAATTCCATCATCAATGGGGTCCTGACAACGCCCGGGGAAACGACATTTACCCTGATACCCTTGCTTCCAACTTCATTGGCCAGTGCCTTACTGTAAGCATTCAACGCCGCTTTGGCAGACGAATAGGACATGGTCATCTCCCAAAAAGGTTGTTTGGCCGCACCTGTGGAAATGTTGATGACCACCCCATTTTTTTGCGCGATCATTGTGGGTAATAATGCTTTATTGATCCGAACGGCCGCCATGAAATTCAACCGCCAATCGTTGTTCCAATGCTCGTCCGTAAGGGTGCTGAACCCTCCACCTGGACTCAAATTGGCACCTGCATTGTTAACGATGATGTCAATCCTCCCATATTGTTCCAGAATTTCTTTGGCAATCGCATCTGCACTTTCTGGTCGGGTGAGGTCAGAGGCAATAAAGTGATACCCCTTATCATCTTCCGGTTTGGTCCGTGCGGTCACGAACACCGTTGCCCCTTCATCGATCAACCTATCCGTAATAGCTTTCCCTATGCCTTTTGTACCTCCGGTCACTAAGGCGACCTTTCCATTTAGTGAATATTTGTTCATTTTCCTGTTTACTTTAAAATTGTTTTGCAAAGGAAGGCACAATACTTTACTTTTGAAAGTAGTTACACTTTTGTGAAGTAATAACATAAAGTAAAGCTTTATTGGTATACAGGTATTTATGATGATAAAGAAAGAGAAAAAAGTTAAAGAAAAGTGTACCCTTCAGGAAATTTTGCATGTAATAGGGGGGAAATGGTCCATGTCGATCATCTATGCCCTGTTTTCTGGGACAATGCGTTTTAGCGAATTGGAGCGTATCATTCCCAATATCAACACTCGCATGCTGGTCAAGGAGCTGAAGAACATGGAATCGAACGGGATAGTCGTCAGAAAAGTGTATGCCACTGTTCCCCCTACTGTGGAGTATACCTTAACAATGAAGGGAAAGGAGTTGGAGCCCATCATCGATGAACTGTATCAGTGGGGATTGAAATATGTACACTGATATCTGTCAGTTGAACTTGATGCAGACGGTTCATTGGAAGGGGCAGGAACCTATCTGGACATTTATCTACATTGTGGCTGAAAAAAAAGGGCGGTTCAATTGTGAAAACAGTGACGGCCTGATCGCACCAAACGTTCAAACCGCCACAAATTCAAAGTCCCGGTTGCCTTAGGAAACAGCTCATCTAGAACCATGTAAGTCAGTTCCTTGGATTTCCATCTGTTGTAATCCTTTATCAAGAGACACCAATGTGGTATATCCAAGTTCCTCCCTTGCTTTGGTATCACTGACTATGAACTCCAGACCCAGTGTATTCACAAGTCCCTTATATAAGGGAGGATGTCCATTGAGCCTGAAAGTTTTCCAGACAAATTCCATTACGGAAGCCACTCTTTTGGCCATAGCCAAGGAAACGATCTTATCCGGTACCGTTACACCTTGCGTTCCCACATATTTTTTGATAAAGTCTTTAAAAACAGGTGTTTCACCATCCGTCAGGAAGTAAGCCTTGCCACTTTGCTCCGATTTATCGCCCAAAATCAAGGCATGGCAAACATTGGTGACATGACAGGTCACAAAACGGTGCTTTCCCCCATCAATAAATTGCATACGCCCCTTTTTAATAGCATCGATAATGGCCGGCAAGGTGTTTGGGTCACCCTTGCCCCAAATCAATGGCGGTCTAAGGGAAACCGTTTGGAACACCTTACTGTTTGCGCTCAGGACCAATTTCTCGGCCTGCAATTTGGTTTTGGAATAACCGTCTATGATGTTATCGGAAACAAACGTTTCGTCCGCATTTTGAATTGGTCTTCCATTCATGATCACCGAAGCTGCCCCAAGATAGACGAATTTTTGAACCCCGGCATTTCTGGCCGCTGTCAAGAGTAGCTCGGTTGCTTCTACATGCAGCATTTTAAGTTTCTTTTCAGAGGCGAAAAAGTCCACCGAAGCAGCCAAGTGGAATAGGGTCGAACAATCTTCCACGCCTTTCTCCAAGGCTTGGGCATCATTCAAATCGCCTTTGATGGCCGTTGCCCCCAAACGTTCCACTTTTTGGATAGCTTGGGTTGAACGTGCCAACGCTTTTACCTTGTAGCCTTGTTCCAAGAGCATCGGGATCAGGTTTTGTCCCACAAAACCCGAGCCCCCTGTTACAAATACTTGTTTCATCACTTTTGGTTTTTGAGGGTTAGTGTGTTCTTGTCCAAATAGTGGTTTTTCCAAAAAGGGAAATGCCCACATAACCGCGTACTTTTAGGGATCTGTCCTCCTGAAATGTCACGTGGCAGCTATAGGTTTTTCCATTACGAGCATCATAGATTGTCCCGTTTTCCCATGTTGAACTGCCATCAAACTCAAGATCCTTCAACAGTACCAGACCCATGATCGGATCGTTACGCCGAGCTGTATCGGGGTTCTTGTTATCGGTTTTGGGCTTGCCGTTTTCGTTGGGTTCTTTGAGCCATACGATTTTGCCGTAAAATTTTTGGCCCTTTTGGTAGATTTCAATTTTTGCGGCTTTCTCCTGGTTAAGCCAGGTACCTACTATGGCGGTTTCAGTAATTTGGGCGGAAACATTGAAACTTAAAAGCAACAAACCCGCAATGATTGTGGTGAATAGGCCTGTATTTAGGCCTCTGCACCTTGAACTGGTTTTGTCCATACCTTGAATTGTTTAAAAATTACAATGCAAAGTTGGCCAGGGAGGAAGGTGAAAAACGTTTACAAAAGACAAGAAACGCTATGCCCTCTCCATAATCCGCTTTCTTATACGGCTTAATGAAGTGGCCGTGATCCCCAAATAGGTAGCCAGCATATGTTGCGGCACACGTTGCAGGATCTCAGGATTATGAGTGAGCAATTTGGTATATCGTTCTTCGGGATTATCTTGGATAAAAGAGGTCAATGCCTCTTGAAATTGAATTAGAGTCTGCTCCAAAATCTTTCTCACAAATTCATTCATCATTGGGATTTCTTTATAGAGCCTCTCCAAGTCGGCCCTATTTAAGACTAGAAGTTCACAGGTTTCAAGACATTCAATGGTTTCTTTGCTTTTCGTCCCAGTGACGAAACTGTCAAAGGCCCCAATGAAATTGTTCTCCGTCATGATGTAAATGGTAATCTGTTCCCCATCTTTTGTGTAATATTTTCGGATACAGCCCTTGAGCAGAAAATAAAGTTCGTCCGTTCGCCTGTTGTAAGAGACCAACTCCGTTTTTGCATTGACCTTCCTATAGGCCAAAGCTGATGTTAGAAATTCTTTGTCTACCTGTGAAAAGTTGACAAACTTTTCTGTATATGTGAAAAACTGTTCTGCCACTTTTGTTATGTTTCCGTGTCGGTCTGGTTTTGCCCCCTCCCTTGTAATTAACGTTTTCGGGGTTTGTGTTCGGAGGGTGGAGTACAAAGTTCCGAGCCTACCCATCACCAGGCCTGAAGCAAACCTATATTGGATACTGGGATTTTGTCCTGCTAAAATACAATTTTTCGTTTCAGTTAAAAGACTATCCAAACTCCAACGGCGAAAGTGTTGTCTTCGTCCTAAACAACTTGCTGAAGGATTGTGCATCCAAGTTTGCAAGCAATTTTACCAATGGATAGATATATGGGTGATAATCTTTCTTTCGCTTTTTCTATAATGATGTTTTATTGAGGGTTTCCAAATGATTCAATATGTAATTGCCAATCGCGCTTTGGTATTTGTGCATATAGGTGGAACCACCGATTAAAACTGTTTCAAACTCACTGAGGGAAAGGGGAGCTTCCGTTGCATCGGCGATGACAACACTATGACCATCTTCTTGGAGGACGTCTTCCATGTACCTAGCAATTTTTCGGGTCTGCCCTTCCGTTGTACCATATATAATGAGCACTTTAATTGTCTTTGTTTTAGGTTAGCTTTTCTTTTCTCCTTGTGGATTTATCCTTACATACATGTAAGATCTTTGGATGCCAAAGTTAGAGATGCTCCGTTCCAGGAGCATTGTCTTGTCGTCAAGTTGAATATGGTTTCAATCAACAAGAGAATACTATATTCGGGTCTGTAGGTACCTACTTTTGAATGAAATAATCCTTGTACATTATCAGGGCCTCGTTGACCATTTCTACCATGAGCCTGCTGGTTAGGGTAGCTCCTGAAATTCCATCGACAATTTTGTTGCCCTTAATGATGTTTTTGTCATTTTGATGTAGCCCAAAGGTGTTTTCCCCAAAGTCGACCTTCATCCCCACAATTTGATCTTCAAAAGGGGAAAGTGAGATGGCCGCACCAAAACCTTCTGACTCCGCTTTGTGCTCAAACTGTACTTTTTTGATTTCCAAAGTTTTTTTGTCTATTAGGAATGTCCCCCGAATGTTTCCTCCAAACCATTTATCGGACATGAGGAGCATCACATGGCCATGGTCCTTGACCTCAAAAATAGGATAGGTATCGCTTTTATCCGTTTTAAGGAGTTTTTTGTATAGGCCTACTGCTTCAGAAACGTTCGAACTGTCCAAGTTTCCATAGAGATCCAATGTCCAAAATCGAAGCTTTGAGGCCGCATCCATGAAATCGACAGTGAAATGCCCAAGAAATTCGCTATTTGATCCACATCCAAAGCTTGTTTGGGAGCCTGTTCGGCTACTATCGGCATTGTTTTTTCACCCCTTTGCCTACAGTGCCAAAGCAACGGGACCAATGCCAAAAGGATATATTTTGTTTTCATGGAGATAGAATTTAAGGCCTAAGTTGAACAGAATTTTTTGTAGGGGAAATTACCTCCATCATATAGGAGGGGAGGTAATTGGATGTCTGATGCAATTTTCCTGTGGAAAATAATGCATCATAATGCCAATGTTAATAATCTCAAAATTTTGGTTGGTTACCATCCGGTTCGCCGATAGGGGAATGAAGGTCGATCGACCCAATAATGGCAAACACAATAGCAAGGCTAAGAGGTTTGTTTTTTTCATTTTTAAAAGAGTAGTTTAATATGGGTTCTCAATAATTTTTTAGTTTTTGATTAAGGTGTAGAAATTCGATTTTCGTTATACATTTGGATGGTAGGGTGGATGAGCCGGATGGTTGAGACCACCAAAAACGGGGAATTTGAGCAATCCATTATTCGGTTTTAGTCAGTGGAAAATCAGATTTTTGTGTTAGTTTTTGAGGGGCTCAATTTTGTCCGGCGAAAGTGGTATACTATGTCCGGCGTTTCCATATTACGAATAACATCAATTTTTCTACGTTGCTTTGGTTGAAAAATTCCTTGGTCCGGTTTTGGAAACGCATCCCTAGATATTCATGAGAAACCCGGTAAGGTTTTCTTTTCTGGACAGGCCAAGCTTCTTTCTCAAACGGTAACGTGCCAATTCGACACCGCCATTGGATATGTTCATCACCTCGGCAATTTCTTTGGTGGACATGTTCATGAGCAGATAAGTGGAAAGATCCAGTTCCCTTGGTGAAATAGTGGGGTATTTTTCCTTGAGTCTTTTCAAAAACTCAAAGTGTACGTTTTTGATATGTTTTTCCAGGTCTTTCCAACTGTTGCCACTGATTTCCTTTGTAATGCTCCTTTTCAGGGTGGTCAGTTGGGACTTGGTTTCCTCGTTCATGGATTCGATATCCATTTCCTTTAGTTTTTGGACGATATTGCTCAAGGTCTTGTTCTTTTTGACCACTTGTAGGGAATTGCTCACCAATTCCTTGTCCTTGGACAAAATCTTGGTTTTTAACCTGTCCCTATTGAGTTTTTGGATCTTTTTTTCCAATCGATACTGCTCCATTCTTATTTTGGACTCTTTTTCCAGGTATAGCTTACGCTGCTCAATGGTCTCATAATATTTGTTCTTCCTGATTTTGGCCCGAACCTGTAACCTGATCAAATAAATGGCCACACAGCCCAAAGCAAAGTATCCGATATAGGAACCGGGATGTCGGTACCATGGCGGGCTTATGGTAAAGGTCAGGGACGCTTGCTCGGACTCCACTCCATAGCTGTTCTTTTCCTTTACCCGCATGGTATAGGTGCCTTCCCTAAGATTGGTATATTCCTTGAGGGCCTGTTTGGACCAATTGCTCCATTCATTGTCAAAAGGTTCCAGTTGGTAGGAATATTGGATATTGTTGTTGTTTTCAAAATCAGGGGAAGAGAAAGTGAATCTGACATTATTGTTGGCATACGGAAGTTCGTGCTCCCTATTTTCATGCTGTGGATTGCCTTGGACGATGGTTTTGTCCCCATAAGAAAAGCTTCGGATGAACACTTTGGGCAAGGTCATGTTTTCCCTTGAAAATTGGGAATCGTAATGGGCAAGGCCATTGATAAGACCTATGAAGATATTTTTTGGGTCGATGGTGTTCACGGATAAATAGTTGAACACAAGGTTTCCCGTAAGGTTGGAAAAGGGCTCCAGTACATTGGTATATCCGGGACCTTCCGATTTCATCAAAACACCGATTCCATTAGACTGATCATAGGTGTACCATAAATTTCCATAGGCATCTTTATATACTGAATTTATCAAAGGGAGATTTTTGAACAGTTCACTCAAGACCGGGTCTTCCCGAAAAGCATCCAACTCTTTGGAATAGGTATAAAAGTGGTTTTCCGAAATGAAGTAAAGGGTGTTGTCTATTTTTTTAAGGGTGTTTATACCAGTGCCATTATCGTTGAGGGACGTGTACTTGTTCTTTATGGTGAGCTTTTGCAAATCATCTGCCAGTTCGAGCTGGTACAGGAATCGATCACGCAGGAGCCAGACATAATCGGTGTCCAACTCAAAATCTTTGGAAGAATTATAAAACCCTTCTATCGTCTCTTGAAACCTCAGGCCTTGTGGACTGGTCACAAAAAGAGTGAACCCCCCATAGTTGGATCCAATAATATACTCTGGGTGCCCTGGGATTTCCTTGAGACCGAAATAACCAGTATGCCCCAATACCCGATCCACCTTGTCCCTATCAATGACCAACGCCCCTTTGTTGTTGGCACAGATCAATTCATTCCCGATAACCTGTATGTTCCATGATTGGGCTGCTGTCCCTTCCACCAAATTAAAGGTATCGTCCTTGAAGGTGCCGTTCAACTTGTGATAGAACACCCCTTGGTTGGTGGCCACATAAAGATTACCATTGTGGACAAAAGTGGCATAGACGGAACTCAAGTTGAGGCTGGAGCTAAAATAGGTAAAGGGGGAGTTGATGTTCAGATAAGAGATTCCATTGTCCAGTCCCAGCCAAAGGTTGCTCGAACTGTCTATAAAAGAACTCAGGACCGTATTGTTCTTCAGGCCCTTTTTCAAATCTATTTGTTGAACGATTTCACCTTTGGAATTGCAAATGACAACCCCGCCCAGAACTGAATTTAAAACAATGAAATCCTCATTGATCTTTACCCCGCCCAACGAACTGTTGTTTTGGATAAATTGATTTGCCTCGGTGGCCCAAGGGGTAACACGTTTTCCGTCATAGATGAAAAGACCTGCTTCCAAGGTCGCAATCAATAATGTATTTGTTCCCAGTGAAAAAATCCCCCAGATTTCATAGGCATTCAACGATGAGGTTCCTTGCAAAGTGACCAGGTTACCATCTTTATATTCCAATATCCCTTTGGTCACCTCTTGAAAGTAAAGCCTGTCTTCTGCCTTGAAAGAAAATTGGAACCTGCCTTCTGAAGACAATGGGGTTATAAGGTCATCCTTTAGAACATACACAGCTCCAAAAGACTGGAAAATGACTTCATCGTTAAAAAGATGGATCTTCCAAATAAAATCGGTCGACCTGAATTTGGTTTCCAAGATTTTTGGAATCAGTGAAACGTATGATAGTCCCCCATTTTCGTCCGATTCAAAATATCCAAACTCATTGTATGCCCCTACATAAATCCTGCCTGATCCAGGGTCAACCTTTACAGATCTTACATTGTTCGAGTTGGGAATCTTATAAGTCTGCCAAGTGGAACCATCAAATTGCAACAGTCCGTTATTATTGGCAAAATAAACATTGCCATTGGTGTCCTGGTCAATATCCCAATTCTGGGTGCCACTTTGATATTCTGTTTTTGTATAATTTGTGATACTGGGCAATCCATTGCCCTTGATCTGGCCATTCATCGGTGTAAGGAACAGTACAGAAAAGAAAACTCCAAGGATCCATTTGAACGGGATTGGTTTACTGTTTTCCTTGATGCTCCCAACGAGGTCGCAAAGCGTAAAAATGAGATGAAGGACCATTTGACGACTACCTATACTTTTCACTGATTCTGTGCTTGGAGTGCAATTTATCTGTTTGTTGTGTTTTTTACAAAATACGCTATAATGAAGATAAGTATTTATAATTATTTAAATAATTATAAATCAACAATATATATTTTTCATTGATGTGTTTTTGTAAGATTGTTTTTTTGTTTTGATGTGTTTTTGTAGGGGAAATTGATTGTGATATAGCCAAAATCATACCTATTATCGCTGCAAAATGCACATTTTTTTAACATTAATTAACTTAAACTAACAACACATGAAGCTAACAAAGTCATATGTATTATGTGCTTTATCTTTACTGTTTACCGTGCTCGTACAGGCCCAGGACTCAACTGTCCGAGGTACGGTCAAGGATGAAAGTGGTGCTCCCCTTCCAGGAGCATCTGTTATTCTCAAAAATACATCCAGGGGCACCACCACGGATTTTGATGGGAATTTTGAAATAGAGGTCCCTTCAGATGGAACCTTGGTTTTCAGCTATGTTGGATACACGCTAGCAGAAGAAGCAATCGCTGGTAGGTCCCAGATCGAGATCACATTACAACCTGATGTGAGTCTGCTGGATGAAATTGTGGTCGTAGGGTACGGTACCCAAAAAAAGAGCGTGGTCACCGGTGCCATATCCGGGGTGAAGGAGAGTGACCTTCAGGATCTGCCCATCAACCGGGTAGAGCAATCCCTACAGGGTAGGGCATCTGGTATCACCATCGCTGCAAATTCTGGGCAACCTGGTGCAGCATCCACCATTCGTGTCCGGGGAATCACTACCCTGAACAACAACGAACCCCTTTGGGTTGTGGATGGTGTGATCGTAGATGCAGGGGGTATCGGCTATCTCAACCAATCCGATATTGCTTCCATTGAGGTATTGAAGGACGCTGCCTCGGCAGCCATTTACGGATCTCGGGCGGCCGCCGGGGTTATCCTTGTCACCACCAAAAGTGGTAGATCTGGTAAATTGTCCATTAATTACAATGGCTACACGGGCATGTCGGCCCCAGCAAGAAAGCTGGATCTTCTGAATGCCACCCAATATGCCACTTTGCGTAACGAAGCCTCAGTGGCTGGTGGAGGGAGTATCCTTTTTCCGAATCCGGAATCCTATGGAAAGGGAACGGATTGGCAGGAACAGATCTTTAGCAACAGTGCCAAACGGGAAGACCATGAGATCAGCGTGAGCGGTGGAAGTGAAAAATCCACGTTTTATGCCTCTTTTGGTTACTTGGATCAAGAGGGTATCGTGGTTTCGGACATTTCCCATTACATCAGAAAGAATTTCCGGTTGAACTCCACACATCAAATCAACGATTACATAAGGGTGGGCCAGACTTTTGGATATTCCAATGAAAAAAATGCGGCGATCGATGGGAACACCTTCTATGGTGGTCCTTTATCATCTGCGGTCAATTTGGATCCAATAACACCTGCAATAGAGACCGATCCTGCTGTTTTGAGCGGGGTTCCCTATGTGGATGGAACCGGAAGTTTACGACCAGACCTTATTTTGGCACCAAATGGCTTTCCTTATGGCATTTCCACTTTGGTCGGACAAGAGATGACCAATCCCTTGGCCTTTACCAAAACAAGGTTGGGGAACCATAGCTGGTCGGACAATTTTGTGGGCAATGCCTATGTTGAGGTGGAGCCCATTGAAAATTTGAGGATACGGAGCACCTTTGGGGGCAAGCTCGCTTATTGGGGCGGGGAATCCTTTAATCCAGTTGCCTTTTTGACCTCTTCCTTTGTGACTTCCCAGAATAGCCTGAGCAGGAACACCAACAAAGGTTTTGGCTGGAACATTGAAAATACCGCTTCCTACAACAAGACCCTAGGGGGACACGATTTTACCGTTCTGTTGGGTCAAGGCGTCTATGTGGACAATATCACGGAAGGACAGTCCATAACCTATAACAATATACCGGTGAACAATTACAAGGATGCATCCTTCAATTTTGACATTCCCACAGAGCAGATCAACGCCAGTGCTTATACAGGGGTGATCCATAAGGTCACATCGCTTTTTGCAAGACTGAACTATGCCTACCAAGAAAAATACCTGTTCACGGGCATTGTGCGACGTGACGGCTCAAGTCGTTTCGGGTCCAATAATAAGTTTGGGATATTTCCATCCTTTTCAGCGGGATGGGCGGCCAATAAGGAAAACTTTTGGCCAGAGAACAATATCGTGAACCAATTGAAGATCCGTGGAAGCTATGGGGTTACGGGCAGTGACCAGATCGGGGATTTCAAATACCTCTCCACCATAGGTGACGGCCGTAATTACCCTGTGGGCAATACTGGATCTGTGGTCATAGGGAACAGTCCCGATGCACCTGCCAACCCCGATTTGAAATGGGAAGAGACCAGCCAGACCAATATCGGTTTGGATGCGACCCTTTTCAACGGATTGAACGTGACCTTTGATTGGTACTACAAAAAAACAACGGGTATTTTAAGGGACGTGCCCCTTCCAGGTTATGTCGGGGCCACCGGAAGTCCGGCAGGCAATGTGGCCGATATGGAAAACAAAGGTGTGGACCTTGGGCTGAGCTATAACCGTAGTTTTGGTGATTTTAGATTTTCATTGAGTGGCAATATGTCCACAGTGCACAATGAGGTCACCTTTTTAGGTGAAGGCGTCGAGTTTTTATCAGGCGGCACTACGGTGCAGGCCAGTACCTTTCCGATTACCCGCACCCAAGTGGGGCAACCTGTCAATTCATTTTATGGTTTTGTGACCGATGGTATCTTTCAGAATCAGGCAGAGATAGACGCCTATGTGAATTCTGAAGGGGCACCAATGCAGCCTGTCGCCAAACCAGGGGATTTTAGGTGGAAGGATGTCAATGGCGATGGTTCGATAACCGATGATGACAGGGATTTCCTAGGAAGCTCCATACCCAAGGTGACCTTTGGTATCAACCTTAATGTGAACTACAAGAATTTTGACCTGCTCGTATTTGCACAAGGCGCTGCGGGCAACAAGATTTTCCAGGCCTTGAGACGGTTGGATATTGGGAGTGCCAATTTCCAGACATCCGCTTTGGGCAGATGGTCCGGGGAAGGTTCGTCCAACTCTTTTCCAAGGCTTACGACCAATGACACCAATAAGAACTTTACCAACCCCTCCGATTTCTATTTGGAAGACGGGGATTACCTGAGGTTCAAGACCATACAGTTCGGGTACACCTTGCCACAAGAAGTTTTGGGCAAAGTGGGGATCTCCAAAATTCGGTTGTATGTGACAGGGGAAAACCTGGTCACGTTTACAAAATACACAGGATTTGACCCGGAAATAGGGGGCAATGTATTTGGCATAGATCGGGGCTATTACCCACAGGCCAGATCGGGAATGTTGGGCATTAATCTACAATTCTAAAAAAAAGAGTATGAAACTGAGAAACATAAATAAGTTGGTTTTTGGTTCAATCTTGGTTTTGGCATTCATTTCCTGTACCAAGGAGTTTTTGGATGTGGAACCCAAAGGGACCTATTTGGAAGAGAACTATTATAGCAATGAAAGTCAAGCCTACTCCGGTTTGATAGCCATCTACGACGTTTTGGGCAAGGAATCCAGGGGGTTTGAGAACATGGTGACGATGATGAATGCCGGCTCGGACGATCACCACGCCGGTGGTGGGGGGCCTGACGATGGAGCTGGAATCCATGCGTTTGCCAATTACACCATTACGGCCTCCAACATCCCTGCAAGTTATTGGAACGATTATTTCCAAGGCATATTCAGGGCCAATGTGTTGCTTTCCAAACTGCCCGAAATCCCAATGGGCGAAGGCAATAGGACGAGGTTTACTGCAGAGGCCAAAGCCCTTCGTGCCTATTTTTATTTTCAATTGGTACGGATGTTCGGAAACATCCCACTCATTGTGGAACCGCTTCCAACAGCGGAGATATACAATGTGGAGCAGGCGTCGAAAGAAGCCGTGTATGCACAGATTGAGACTGACTTGGAAGAAGCAAAGAACGGCCTTCCCGATATGGTGAACCTTTCCACAGAGGCAGGACGCTTCTCCAAAGGAGCGGCCCAGGCACTGTTGGGAAAAGTGTATCTCTACAATGGAAAGAATAGCCAAGCCGCTGCGGAACTGGCCGAAGTCAATGGAACACCGGGCGGAACCAGTAAATATGGGTACCGTTTGTTAGACGATTTTGCCGATCTGTGGGATTTCAGCAATACCTTCAATTCGGAATCTATTTTGGAGACCACCAATACCAATCAAAGTAACGCGGACTGGGGTTTTTGGGGCTCTGGCGCCGATGAGGGCAACAGTATCAATATCATGGTGGGGCCCCGTAGCTATGTAAGAAGTGCTACTTCCACCGCGCCCGACTTTGCACCGGGTTGGAGTTTCAATGTTTTTACCGAGGAATTCTACGATGTGATTGAGAATGACCCTAGGTTTGACGAGACCATCGCCAATCTAAAAGCATATGAGGAAGCAGGGGAAATAGAATACTTGAAAGGTGACCAGGACACAGGGTACTATTTGAAAAAGTTCATGCCGCTGAACAGCGATGCCACCACGGGCGGAGGGGTCAAGGAATTAAATTATCAGCAGCACGTCTATATGATCCGTTTGGCCGATACCTATCTCTTGGAAGCAGAGGCCTTGGGTGGTTCGGGTGCAAGGGCGCAGGCCCTACTGGATGCAGTACGGGCCAGAGTGGGGTTGACACCGGTTCCTGTGTCCATGCAGGCCATTTGGAATGAAAGGCGTATCGAGTTGGCTGGGGAAGGACATAGATGGTTCGATTTGGTCCGGACAGGGAATGCCGCCACTGCCTTGGCAGATAAAGGGTTTGTTGCAGGAAAAAACGAAGTGCTCCCAATCCCGCTGCGAGAAATGGAAAACACTTTGATTGTTCAAAATCCCAACTATTGATCAACCTAAAAAATGAATGCTGTTATGAGTTTAAAACATAAAATAACCAATAACTATAGATGGATCATCCTGCCCATATTTGGCATGATCATAGTGGCTTCCTGTACCCCAGAGGGTTCCTTTGGCAACAATGGATTGTCTGATACCAATGTGGATGCATCCTTCACGATAACCCCTGTGGAAGGGCAGGCGAACAGATATGTCCTGGAGGCTAACACCACCAATGTCATTGCCTCCAAATGGAACATCGGAGAGGGGATATACCAAGGTAAGTCCACAGAGGAAATCTTTTTACCTGATGCGGGGAGCTATACCATTACCCACATTGCCATAGGAAGGGGAGGTACAACCATAAGCAGTTCCCAAGAACTGGTTGTCGAAGAGTCCGATCCCAATGCAGGAAACCTGGTTGTCGGTGGAAAATTTGAAACCGAAGAGGATATTGCCCAATGGACCATTTTGAACATAAGTGCATCAGGGGCAAATTGGACCTTTGGCTCAGGTACCGCTACCATTACGGCAAGTGATTGGAACCAACAGGGCATCTTTCAGGCCATAGAAGTGCAAGGTGGTAAAAACTATGCAGTGGATATGACAGTGCAGGGAGAAGGATCGGTAGATACCTGGTTTGAGGTCTATGTATCGACAACAGGACCTGTTCAAGGATCCGATTATTCCGCCGATGGCACCAAGATAGGTTTGAACACTTGGAATGGTTGTGGCAATGCACCATTTAGTGGCAAACTTTCCCAACTTAGCTGTGCAGGTGAAGGGAATATTGTAAGTTTTGATACCGACACCACGGTCTATCTGGTCGTCAAGTGCGGAGGCGGAAATGTGGGAGCTATCACTATTGATAATGTAGAGCTTAGAGGAACCAATTAAGAACAAATTAGTTGATTTGAGTTAGTTTTTTTAATTCAAGGCCCATGGTCTTCTTGGCCATGGGCTATTTTTAGAGTATTGCCATCACTGACATACAATTGGTACATATGGTTTGCACATTGGTCAAGATAAAGAAAGAAGATAAAGATGATTAGAAAGAATATAGTTGTAATGGCAGTCTGGGCACTTCTGCTGCCTATGACCCACTGTTCCTCTTCAGGAGATAGTGGTAACGATGATGTGGGACAGACACCGGATAACAATCCTCCAAGTAACGATCCGCCAGCTACCACAAGTGATGTGGAGGCTTGGTTGACGCTCTCGAACCAGAGCGTGTTGTTGAAAAAACAAGACAAGATCCTGTCCTTTGGGACCACTTCGAACACGTTTCCCACCATTACAGTGGACGAATCCTTGACCTATCAGACCATAGATGGTTTTGGATTTACGTTGACGGGGGGCAGTGCAGCGGTCATCAATCAATTGAATACGGATAAGAAAGATGCACTTTTGCAGGAACTTTTTGGTACTTCGGAAGGTGATATAGGCATAAGTTATCTAAGGATAAGTATTGGTGCATCCGATCTCAATGAAGCCCCTTTCACCTATAATGATATGCCCGAAGGGGAAACCGATGAAGCTTTGGCCCATTTTAGTCTGGAACCGGATATGGACGGCGTCGTGGCCGTTCTCAAGGAGATTTTGGAAATCAACCCCAATTTGAAAATTATGGGTTCTCCCTGGTCCGCCCCGGTCTGGATGAAGGACAACGGTAGCTTTGTGGGAGGTAGCCTTCAACCACAATATTATGGAGTGTATGCCCAATATTTTGTAAAGTATCTCGAAGCTATGGAAGCCGAAGGAATAGTTTTGGATGCCATCACCATACAGAACGAACCCATGCATGACGGGAACAATCCTAGTATGGTCATGACCGCTGAAGAACAATCGGATTTTATCAAAAATCACCTAGGCCCTACCTTTTCCAGTGCAGGGATCACCACCAAGATCATCGTATGGGACCATAATTGCGACAATCCACAATACCCCATCACAGTACTCAGTGATCCGGACACGAATCCCTATGTGGATGGTTCCGCATTCCACCTGTACAATGGTGAGATTAGCGCACTCTCTACCGTACACAATGCGTTTCCTGAAAAGAATCTTTATTTTACAGAACAGTATACCTCTTCGAGCGGTTCTTTTGAAGGGGATTTGAAATGGCATTTAAAAAATGTGATCATTGGGTCCATGCGCAACTGGAGCAAGAATGCCTTGGAATGGAACTTGGCCAACAATGAAAACTTTGGTCCACACACCGAAGGTGGGTGCACCGTCTGCAAAGGAGGACTTACCATCAGTTCAGGTGGGAACATTACCCGCAACGTGGGCTACTATATTGTGGCCCATGCCTCAAAATTTGTTCCTTCAGGTTCGGTCCGGGTGGGCTCCAACATACAGGGCGACCTTCAAAATGTGGCCTTTAGGACTCCGGAGGGCCAGATGGTCCTTATCGTGGAAAACGATGGAGCGGCCATTACCTCATTCAATATCAAATACAAGAACCAATGGGTGACCGCCACGCTGGACAGTGGGGCCGTTGCCACGTATGTTTGGGAACAATAAAATCTATCGCATGAAAAAATCAATATATTTTTTAGCTCTTTTGATCAATGCCACCGTTTTTGGACAAGGGTTTTTGCACACCGATGGTCAGAAGATCGTGGATGCACAAGGGAACAATGTCCTTTTGAGAGGCCTCGGACTTGGTGGGTGGATGGTACAGGAGGGCTATATGTTGCAGACGGCCAGTTTTGCCGGACCACAACATGCCATCAAACAAAAGATCACGGAACTCATTGGTAAGGAAAACACCGAAGCCTTCTATGAGGCCTATCTGGCCAACGGGATCACCAAAAGGGACATTGATTCGCTAAAGGCATGGGGGTTCAATTCGGTGCGGTTGCCCATGCACTACAATCTCTACACCCCTCCCATTGAGGAAGAAAAGAATGGAGGGAATACTTGGTTGGAAAAGGGTTTTTCCATGACAGACGATCTTTTGGAATGGTGCGCGGATAACGAGATGTACCTTATTCTTGACCTTCATGCAGCACCAGGAGGACAGGGTCATGATGCCAATATTTCGGATTATGACGCTACCAAACCTTCCCTTTGGGAAAGCGAGGCCAATAAGCAGAAGATGATAGCCTTTTGGGAAAAGATGGCCGAACGGTATAAGGATCATCCGTGGATGGGCGGGTATGATATTGTCAATGAACCCAACTGGAACTTTGAAGGGGAAAACCCAAACGGTTGTGACGAAAAGAACAACGCACCCTTGCGCCAGTTGATGGTGGACATCACAACCGCCATCCGTAAGATCGATACCAACCACATCATCTATATCGAAGGGAATTGCTGGGGCAACAACTACAATGGCATTTTTCCGCTGTGGGACGATAATATGGTCATCAGTTTCCACAAATACTGGAACTTCAATACAACGGAATCCATCCAGCAAGTATTGGACTATCGCGAGAAGTACAACGCCCCGATTTGGTTGGGGGAAAGCGGCGAAAATTCCAATGTATGGTTCAAGGATGCACTGACCCTGATGGAATCCCACAATATCGGTTGGGCATTTTGGCCCATGAAAAAGGTGGACAATATAGCCGGGGTCACTTCGGTGACGAAAACGCCCGAATATGAAACGCTATTGGGCTATTGGCAAAACGGGGGGAAAAAGCCTACGGTCGCCTTTGCCCAAAAAACCTTGATGCAGTTGGCCGAAAACTACAAAATGGAAAATGTGACCATCAAGCCCGATGTGATTGACGCCATGTTCCGTCAAGTGCAGACTTTTGAGACCAAGGCTTACAAGGACCATTCGATTCCAGGACTTATCTATGCCACGGATTATGATATGGGGACCCAAAATTATGCATACAAAGATGCCGATTACATCAATTATCGGGTGAGTACCGGGGAGCAGGGGGCATGGAACAAAGGGCGTAAAATGCGGAATGACGGCGTGGATATCCAAAACTCTTCGGACAGCAAGAGCAATGGCTTTGAGGTTTTTAACATACAGGATGGGGAATGGCTTCTTTTTACTGTAAAGGTCGAAAAAACAGGAACCTATGCCATGGACGTGAGATACGCCAGCACAGAGGGCACGGGCAAACTTCATTTGAAAGTCGATGGTACTAGCTCTTCGGATTCTGCAGTCTTGCCCGCAACAGGAGGAACTGCTTCCTATAAAACAGCAACCCTTTCAGGAATTGACCTGAAAGAAGGAACCCACAAAATCAAAGTAATTTTTGAAAAGGGCGGGTTCAATCTCAACTATCTTGAGTTTCATATGCCATAAGCAGTTGAAAAACTTTATCCACATTCGCCGATACTTTTAAATATGATGAAGCGATTTCTATGTATTGGGATATTCATACTGCTCCAAGCCTGTAGTGGGGGAGATGGTGGTGAAACAGAAATGGAGATGTCTTCCCCTCCTTCCAATTTGACCGTTACGGTCGAAATAGTGGGGCAATCCAGTGAGAATCCCAATGGAGATGGAGAAGGGAGGGTGAATTTTACATTTCAGGCCACAAATTCCTCTTTGTTCAAGGTGCTTATTGAAGGCAATTTGGAAGAATTGACCTCAAACACACTGTCCCATACCTTTTCCAAAGAAGGCACCCATAGCTACACCATCATTGTGTCGGCCTATAACGGTGGCCAGTTTGTGAGCAAGACCGTGAACATAACGGTTTATGTCGAAGAACGTACAGGATTGGTTTGGTCCGATGAGTTCAACGATGGAAGCTTGGACCTTTCTAAATGGAACTATGAAACCGGGACTGGAATAAATGGGGACTGGGGAACGGGTCAATTGGACCGGGCCACGGATAGGGTGACGAATGTTAGTTTTGCAAATGGAATTGCAGATGCAGATGGAGGATGTCTGGTCATCACGACCCGGAAAGAGATGTATCAGGATAGGGACTACACCAGCGGGCGTATCAATACCAAAGATAAAGGGGCATGGGGTCCAGGGCACCGGATTGTGGCGAGGATATTTCCACAAGGGGTGAAGCACCAGGGGCAAGGATTTGCTTTTTGGATGATGCCCCAAGAAAAACCTGTGACGGTTGATGAGATCATGTGGCCCCAGGGAGGGGAAGTGGACATCATGGAGTATGTGGGCTCCATTCCCTATCATAACTTGGGAACCGTACATTATGCATGGGAATGGCAGAACAATGAGTACCAAGAATGGAACCACGGCCATTTGGGAGGCTATTATAGCTACGAAACCCAGCAAGCTCCTGACCCCGAAGAACCGGGATATGGCGGTTTTCCTCCTTTGGAAAACGATTCCAATGCCGGGAGTGGAGGATTTCATGAATATGGTATTGCCTGGTATGATGACCGGATTGAATTCTTTGTGGACGACCATACCTACCATATACATTATTTAAATGATGGAGGAGGCTATGCGGTAGACGGACAGGATGAGAAATCGGTAAGCCATATCGATGGGCGAAGAGTGACCGTTTCGGAATATTCCAATCATTTTGAAGAATGGCATCCATTCGAACATAAGATGTTCATTATCCTAAGTGCAGGAGTGGGTGGAAGTGACCGCACGTACGGCGGTCCAATCGTACCCGAAGCGCAATTCCCTTGTTCGGTATATATCGATTGGGTGAGGGTGTATGACCTGGAATAGAGTGTTCTTGGCGCAGATAGGTTGAATCAAGTTCCCATAGTCCTTTGGATCATTGCCCATTTCAATTGGGATTCCACAATTCCTTGGGTGATGTTGTCTTCCATTGCAGAAATGCTGTTTTTCCTATTTTTGGACAGCACATTTTTGCATGCACCGGCATTCTGTGTTGCAGTTGTAACACGACGAATAAACAATTCATCAAATACTTATGGTAACCAAAACATCAGGTCTGGAAAAATATTTTGCGGAATTTAGGGGGGATATTGTTGGAAACGAGTCCATGTTCGCTTCCCATGGTAGATCGATCATGATGATATATTCCGATTGGATAGCCAGTGGAAGGTTGTATGCTCCCATTGAAAAGGCGATGCAGAGCTTGGTCGGTCCCCATATAGCCAACACCCATTCCTTTTCAAGCCATTCCGGTGGCCGGATGTCGAGGAGCAAAGACCTAGGTTGCCCGAGAATGAGCACCCAGGTGGTATTCACGCTTATATGGAACATCACTCCAACCATGTTCTATGGCATTGGATGGAAACCATAGCGGATGTGGTCATTGTACCCTGTAACGAAACTTATGGTGTGAATCTGGGTCAACTTGAAAAGTTGCTGTTTGACTGGAAGAGTCAGATGGTTTAGACCATCAAAAACAGAAAATTTGAGCCATTCAATATTTGGATTTAGTAGTTTGAAATTCAGATTCTTATGTTAAGATGAAGGTTGTTCGATTTTATCCGAAGAGAGTGGTAAACTATCTCAGGTGTTTCCATACAAACACTTCGAGTGTCAATTAAAATTTATAAGAATAAGCTTCCCAAAACAATGCAATTACTGATACAGACATTCGCCAACCATAGCTGTAAGATAGATCTTGAACGGTATCCAAAAAAAACGACAAAGTTGAAGGTCATACACCCCGTGAAAATGAATACCAATAGCGATTGTTGCAGCAGGATGGGCCATGGACTTAAGATCAAGAACACAAGGGCCATAAAACAAATGCAGTTTTGGATAATGATGGCCAATATAGATAAAGCTTTGTAATTATGGTGAAAGTGTCGCCACACCTCTTCAAAATAAAAAGAGTCTTTCAGTTTTTTCCACCATGGTCTTCCAAGTTCGACAGTTTTGTAAATTGTTTCCATAGCGCAGTAGGTTAATGTTGATGTAAGATTGGAGGCGATGTTTTTGTGGGTGAAGGGGCTAGTTTTCCAAAATCTTCACTTTTGAAAATAGAATGTTGTTTTTCAAATGGATGTGTTCCAGCAGATAGTCCCCATATTCTTTTTTAAAGAACCACATCACCAGAGTACTTTAGGAGCAGATAAAACGCTTCTTCCTTTCAAACTTTCCTTGTGCCTGTCCTTTGATTAGATAAGATGGAAACAAAGGACCAACGTGTTGAAAACAAGGCTTAGGATCAAAAGATTAAATGTGGTCAATGGTTTTAATTGGGCCAGTACAGCTCCATTAAAGGCCATGCAGAAGATGGTGACAAAGAAGAGTAAGGTCATCTTTACTGCCATCTCCATTGGGCCCATCAAAAGTACCATGGCAGCTGCGGACCCTAGGCAGCTCTGCCCGATGATTGCAATGGTTGAATAGCCTAGTTGATCTTTTTTGAATTCGATGAGCAACCGGTTGTACAGACCTTTTGTTGTATTTGATTTGCGGTCAGTTCCAGAATGGGTCATGGGTATTGTCGTTGAATGTTTCATTGTTGTGGTGTTTTGCTATGATGTCCATTTGTGCCTCATTGGCCACTTCTTGGATATGGTTGAACAGTTGTCGTTCTTCAAATCGAATGTGTTGTTCCAGTTCTTCCTCAATTTGTACCAAGGTTTTTATGCTATTTTCTGGTGAAGTGAACAATCTGACCAATCTTCTATGGTCTGCCAGTGCCTTTTTTACCTCTGGATGGTCATTTCCGAGAATGGGGAAGATGTGACGTTCCTCAAACTCAAAATGGGAGACCAGATAAGTCTTATAAAACCAATCCACATAGGTTTTGATGCGTTCCGCTGCTATTTTTTTGGAAATCCCGGTCCGAATCTTCCAACAGAGGAGTAGGCCGTGATGATGTTCACGGCTTACTCCCTGAAGAGCCTTGTGTCGTCTGATAGGTGTACGGGCCATACCGTTTACGTGTTCAATGCTCTTTTTTCCAAGATCTCGGCCTTTGGAAACAGGATATTGTTCTCCAGGTGGATATGACCATGTAGGTCATCCTCGAATTCCTGGAGGAGCGAGAAGGCAACCCGATAGGTATTGCAGGCATCAGCTGGGGGTGTGTAGTCATTGCTCAACGCAGCAATCTTTCGGAACCGTTCGCCTTCATTGTCGTGCTCTTCCATCATCATTTGGATGGGATTCTTGACCGAGCCGAATTGGGGGTGTCCCAATTCCTTTTCATCCTGTGCCGCGCTGACCATTTTACGGATCCATGGGAACAGTACCAGTTCCTCTTTCTTCATATGCATGGCCAGTTCCCCTGCTGAAGTGGTGAAATGTTCAAAAATGCCAAAGAGTTCGGGATGTTTGTTGCCATGCACATGACAAAGCTTGTTGAGATACTGTTTTAAAATGGGAATTTGCTGTTCCACATAACGGTGGTGTTTTTTTTCGATATAATCGATCAACAGGTCAAGGGGCCATGTCTTGAAATCAGGTTGGTCACCCTTGTTGCTGTTCTGCACTGCATCAAGTTCTTCCAACAGGGTTTCCAGGTGCAGCCCTTTTTTCGCTACAACTTCCTGTAGGGTGCGGTCTCCTTTGCAGCAAAAATCTATTTTGTGTGATTTGAATACCTGGGCAGTCCGATAGTCCTCTGCCACCATTTGTCCAATTGTTTTTTCCTTTGTGTCGTTCATGTTTTATAATTTTATTATTCGGACAAAAATGTCCTTTATTGATCTAAATTTTTTTATCGTTTCAAATAGGTCAAGCCTACCTCTAGGCCAGTGGCAAGCTCATACAAGCTAGTGCTTTGTAACATTGTTCTTAAATCGGTGCGGATATCCACAAACTTATCGTGAAGGGGACATGGTCTATCGGCATTACATTCTTTGAGGCCCAATCCGCAACCCACATAGATCTTATCGCCATCAATGGCTTTGACAATTTTGCTCAATTTTACCGTGTCCATAGCCTCCCGATCAATTTCAAACCCTCCTGTGGGTCCCTTTACCGAATGGACAATATTGTTCCTTGTGAGTTGCTGAAGAATCTTTGCCGTGAAAGCGACAGGGGAATCTATTTCCTCGGCAATTTCGGTAACGCTGACACGTCTGTTGTCCAAGGATTGCAGCGCAATATATACTGCTGCCCGAATGCCATATTCACAAGCTTTTGAAAACATCATTAGCAATTTAAAGCCATACAAAGGTAAGGAATAAATAAATAAGATAAAAATGTCCTTTATTATTTATTCCTGAATAAATCAAAAAAATATCCGGTCAGGGTTTTACAAAGTCCGATCATGCAATTTTTGATTTTTTACTTAAGTTTTGGATCAATAAGATGAGCACACCAAAAAGAATCAAAAGGGAACAAATGGCCAAGAGCGACATATACCCACTAAAAACAGTCCATTTTTGCCAGGCCGCAACGCCTTTATAGAAAATAAGGCATTCCGTAAAAAGGAAACCCAAAAAATACAAGAGGTAGGATTTCTTCGATATCCGAAACAACCCAAAATGATCCATAAAAAAGAACAGCCCAACACTGATGACCCCCAAGAACGTCAAATGCAGATAGCCAATGGTAAAATCAAGATATGTGGCGGCCATTTGGGCAAAATAGGGGAGAGCGGTGATCAGTTGCAACAGCATTTTCAGCCCAGTAAGGATAACAACCGTCCGTAGCAATATATTTTGCAGATTTGAAAGGTGCAATTGGATTACCTTTCCCTTGGTGCGTGTCCACAAGTATATCAAGGCATAGAGCTGGGCAACGGCCCCAAGTCCACCCAGAAGGTAGAATGCCATAGAGGGTTCCGTCCATAGCGTTGACAGAAAAAAAGTAAGGACAATGCCCATATTGATGGTCTGGAAAAAGCGAACAAAGCTTTTCTTTGGAACTGTAAGATCCCGTTGCTCCAAAATGAATAGAAACAGCCCAAGCAAGGCCAACACCATCCAGCCATTGTATTGAAAATGTAAATAAAAGTAGATGGACAAGCGGTACCAAATGGATTGGGCTCCCAAAGTGCTCATGATAGCTCCCAATGCCCAAGGCCCCAAACTGGAGATGACCATATAGACCAAGGCCGCTTTCACGCATTGTAGGCTTCCTCTTTTTTTATATTTGGAATCAATGTTTTTCCAGAAATGATAGGTGTAAACATAGGATACAATCAAAAAGAGGGTGGAAAACAGAATCGAAAAGAGGGCATACCCTTGAAACGGGAAGGTGAGCAACATCCCGATCAAAGTGCCTTGTGTGCCCCAAAAGATATACGTGTACCTTTTGTTGGATGTTGTCTTGTCAACAAAGCAATAATGGAGCAACGTGGTCAAGGCCACATACACCCATCCCAAGAGGGCAATGTGTGAATGGGCGTGGATAATATACCTATAGTTGAAGCCGAAGGAGGGAATGGGGTAGAAGCGGAGCAACAGTCCCAATACGGCCGCAATGGCAAAATAGCCTAGGGCAATGCCAAGATGTCGTCGGTGAAGGTTGCCTTTCATGCTATAGCTTTTTTAGCAAATTATCAAATCCCCTTTAGAAATCCTTTCTTTTGGCTTTGTATTGCAAAACCAGAATGGGCAAAACTGTCCAAAGTAGTAGAATGGACATCGAAACAACGAAACCGAGATCCGTTCCAAAGAACTTTTTAAAAATGGCCCCGGTATATCCCAAGAGGGCAGAAATGTCCAATTTGAGCAATATGAGAATGCGGGAAAGGTCAATTGGGTTCAGCGCAGTGGCCACCAAGGAAAAAGTGTCCAGGGGATATTCCTCGAAAACGATGAGGGACATCAGGAATAGTCCGTCATAGACCACGGCCAAAAAGAGCCATAACAATACGGCATAACCAAATCCCTTGATCTTGTTTTCATTGGATATGGCGATCACAAAGGAAAGTCCCACAAAGATGAAGGTCAGGAACGCCCCGGTGACCAGTAACAGTGTAAAATCAAAAATGGCATTGCTTCTAAGTAGGCCGTACAGAACAAAGGGAATCCCTAATCCCAACACCAAACTCAATGTCAGCGAACCTGCCACACCAAAATACTGACCTAGGAAAATGGAACTTCTTTTGATGGGTTGTGCCAATAACAGTTCGGTAAATTCCCTGGAATTGTAATAGTACATCACCCCGAATATGGTCCCGATCAGGGGAATCAGGACGATGATGACGTTCATCAAAGTGATCACTGCCTTGGAAACATCATTGTTCAGAAACAACAAAACAAATCCCAGTGCCAGATAGAACAAAAAATAGACATAGCTCCAACGGCTGCGTATCAGGTCGTAAAAACTGTATTTCAGTATCTTAAGCATGGCTGTGGGTTGTTATGGCCGCAATGGCATGTTCAAAATCAGTTTGTTCGGTCTGCTCCAACAGTTGTGCAATACTTCCTTTAAAATAAATCTCCCCTTCCAGCAGGTACAGGATTTCATCGGCCATTTCCTCCACAAATTGCATGATGTGGGAGGTGATCAAAACGGTTTTTCCTCGGCCCTTCTCTTTTTGGATCAGTTCCTTCAGGCGGATCAATGCCTTGGGGTCCAACCCTGTGGTGGGCTCATCAAGAATGATCAAGGGGCTTTCGAACATAAAGGTCAAAAGGATGTTCACCTTTTGTTTGGTGCCTCCGGATAAGGTGGACAGTTTTTTGTTCAGGAAAGGTTCCAGGCCAAATACCGTTATAAGCTCTTCTTCCGCTGCAGGACTGTTCCGGAGGTCTTTGATCATGTTGATCAGTTCCTTGACCTTGATGTTGGGGGGAAAGTTGGCGATCTGCGGTAGGTAATCGATTTTTTTACGGTATTTCCATCCCTTATTTATAGGTTCCCCCAACACCGAAATCTTTCCTTTATTGGGAACCACCATGCCCAGGATACTCTTGATGAGAGTGGTTTTTCCCGAGCCATTGGGACCAAGTATGGCATAGATATGGCCTTCCTCAATGGTAAGGTCCACCCCTTTCAATACTTGATTTTTTCCAAATTTTTTATGCAGATTCTTTATTTCAATGATCATGACCGTAGTTTCATTAAAGGTTGGGCATCTTCTAAATTATCCGGCGTAAAAACAGGGGATACCCGTTCAGAGAAATCGATGATGTCCATGAACAGGCTTCGCAACAGTACAATGGTTTCCGGCGTGCGGTTCACCACGTAGGAAAATAATTTGACCGGACGATAGGGTACATCGCCAAAACCATCCTTGTCCAGATCGTAACCGGTATAGCTGCTCCAAAAGTTGCCTTCAAATACATTATCGTTCAATTTGCTGTTATAGGAGATGTCAAAGGAATTGTACAGGAAATTGTTGCCCTTGAAACTATTGGTATAACAGGCCCCGATCACACGAATGGCCCAGCCATTGTTGATAAAATTATTGTTGAGGTATTTGATCCGGTTCGATCCCTCGATATTGATGCCAATGGTATTTTCCTCAAAGGTGTTCCCACTGATCTCCGCATCGTTGATCTCCTTCAACAACATTCCATAGGCCGCAGTGCCCCAATTCTTTCGGAAAGTGTTGTCTTTCATGGTGATGAACTTGGAGAACATGACCGCAACCCCGGCCCCATTGTTTTCAAAGGTGTTGTTGGAATAGAGGTCATGGTTCGAAAACATGAAGTGGAGTCCATAACGAAGATTGTCCATGCTTATATTATCGGTGATGGTGATCCGATCCGAGAATTCCAAATAAATGCCGTCCCTGGTACCCTGTACATGGTTTTTACGCACATCGATATCCGTGGAATGCCACAGCTGGATGCCGTTGCCAGAATTGTATTCGTCCACGGCATTACCGATGATCCTGTTATGGTACACCTTGCCATGGGATGATTTTTCCAAATAGATGCCAAAGAACAATTGTTCCAGGACCATATTCTGGATACGGAAATTTTTGCTCTGTACGACCCTGATGGCCGCATTGTCCTTGGTATAGCTCACCCCTACATTGATAAGGAACAGCCCGTCCAGGGTAACGTTGTCCGATGTGACCCTGAAAATTTCCCCTTTCCTTTCCCCATCTACAATGGGGTAACCGATGCCCTTGATGACCAAAGGTTTGTCCACCAATAGTTCAAATTCTTTGTAGGTGCCTTTTTCAATCAAAAGAGTGTCATGGGGAGCAGCACGTAAAATGGTTTCTTTAATGGAGCTGTTTTCACAGGTGCCACAAACGGTCCAGATGTTTGCCGAACCTATTTGGAAGCCCATCAAAAAAGCAAATCCTAGAATACATTTTATATGTTGAAAAGCTAATTTCATACAATAATACTGCTTGCTGCACTACATTTAATTTATAAGACTACGACCAAAAATGTGGCGGCCCCGATGGTATGTCATACTCTTCGATCCCATCTAATTTAGGTGAAATTCTCTACTGACTTTCCTGTTATTTTGGTGACTGCAATGCGATATACCACAGGCATTTCCGCTTCTTGCAACCTACCGGAAAAATGACTCAAAAAATGGGGGCGTTCCGCATTTTTATGGTCTATGGTCCGTTCTACGCCTTCCGCAAATCGTTTCAAGGATTCTTTGGCGTGGTCCCCTTTGAGCTCTTGATAAGTGCCATGTACCTGTACCGATTGCCAATGACGAAACGACTCTATATTGTCAACTTGAAAAGAGACTTTATTGCATTTTCTCAGGGCGTTTATCCGATGCCCGTTGGATGCGAAACATAAAATACACTCCTGATCCGCATCAAAAAAATAAGTCGAAGGTATCACATGCGGTTCATTGTCAGCAATGTAGGCCAGTCGCCCCACATAATTGTCTGTCAACAGTGAGTTACATTTGATAGGTTCCAAATCTGCAATCATGCTCATGTTTAAAGTTTAAATCGTTTCTTAATTTCTGCCCATGTTAAAAGTTCACCACGTTGCCTATCCATGGTTTTCATGGCAGCTTCTTCTTGGGCAAATGCACTGAGATACTCGCCCATGGGGCTGGGAATGTTCTCACTGATCAAGTAGGTAGCCGTGGTGGCATCGACCAGTTCACCGGGCCGGTCAAAATCATTCACCAAGAAAAGGGCAATGGCAGCTTCGTTTTCATCTTTTAAATGGTTCATCATGCACTCGATGGCATCAAAATTATAGACCTTGCCTTTTTCTGTGACCAATTGGGCAGCATGTTGTTTGTCCACAATGGTCATGCTGCAATAGTGACAGCCCACGTGGCCATAATCAATGGGTTTAGGGCCTATGGAGCATCCGATGGCCACACAAAGAACAGCACAAAGGAGTAAGGTAAACTGTTTCATAATAATAGGGATTTTTGTTTTTTGAAATTTTTCCAACCTAGAAAGCCAGCAATCAAGGTGAGTATCATACCCACAAACATGAGCCAAGCCCCCAATGCCGGTACCGAGGTGACATCAAAGTTCAGCATTTTTACATGGCCCAATAAAGGTGGTTTATAGGTCATTGGTGTTCCATCGGGGTTGGTCAATTTCATAATGGCATTGGGGTCCAGGTCGGTACCATAGTCCACCAACCATTCATTGAAATCATACATGCCCAATATTCCCATGATGGACATAAGGACAAACCAACCCAAAAACCATTTATAACTTACTTTGTTGAAGTATCCCAACAATCCGATAAGTACACCAAGCGCCACCATAATCCCAATTATAGTTGGGAAAGTGCCAAATTCCCACATGTCCTCTGCCTTGGGGAGCGTGTGCATCCCAATATAGTGGTTCAGGCCATCAATGTTTTGGATATCAAATTCGTTGACCCCTTTAAGACCATCGATGTGGATGTTCAGACCCAAAGGGTCTGGATACTGTGGTGCTCCCAACATGATCTTCCAAAGCGGGAAAACGTACAATCCCAATAGGAATAATGGACCGAGGCTCATGAGTATACTGGCCTTTTTCATTTTTATGGATTTTCTGTGTTATAAATTGAGTATGGCTTTTGGTGGTTGGATGTTTTGGAATGGGATGAAAAGCGGGCCGGACCAGTTCGGACGGCCCGCTTTGTGGAATGGTCCCTCACCCTACATTTATTCTCCCAAAGACCATTTCAGTTCCACATTGGAATTGGCAGGGGAAACCCTCACATAGCCTTGCATCTCTTGGTGCAAAGCAGAGCAGAAATCGGTACAGTAGAAAGGCCATACCCCAACTTGCTTCGGTTCCCAGACCGATGTCTTGGTCTGTCCGGGCATGATCAGCAGCTCGGAGGTGTTCTGTCCTATCATTGCAAAACCGTGGGGAACATCAAAATCCTGCTCATGGTTGGTGATATGGAAATACACCTTGTCGCCCACTTTGATGCCTTCGATATTATCCGGGGTAAAGTGGCTTCGGATGGTGGACATGTACACATGGACCTCATTGCCTTCGCGTACCACTTTGGAACCAGTGGGCGAGGTTACGGCATAGGGGTGCTTGTTCTCATCCAAGCGATAGATTTTCTTTGATTTTGGTGCCAATAGCTCGGCAGGACAACCGGCTGCATAATGGGGCTCACCATGGGTCGGGAAATCATAGATCAGTTCCATTTTCTCACCGGAGATATCATAGATCTGTGCCGAGTGCTCCATTTCTGGACCAGTGGGCAGATACCTGTCCTTGGTAATTTTGTTCATGGCTACCACATATTTGCCAAAAGGTTTTCTAGAGTTGCCCCCGGGAATCATCAAGTGTCCCACGGAGTAGTAGGTCGGTTTTCTGTCGATGACCTCCCAGGTGCCCAGTTGCCATTTCACGACTTCGGAAGAGATAAAGAAAGTAGTGTATGCATTTCCTTTACCGTCAAACTCGGTATGAAGGGGGCCAAGGCCACCACTCTTTACCTGTCCTGCCAGCACATCCTCAAATTTGAGAATAGGAATGCCGTAGGCTTCCCCGTCAAATTTTTCACCTTCAATGGCGGCAATCATTTTATCAAAGGAATGCACGGTCAAGTCGGCAGACAGTTTACCATTACCGATAATGTATTGCCCTGTGGGGTCCACGTCGCAACCGTGTGGTGATTTGGGCGTTGGTAAGAAATAGACGGCGCCGGGAACCTTTAGAGGGTCAACGGTCAGCACCTCTTTTTTCATTGTGGTGGTTGCCATATGGGTACTTTCATCATACACATTGTGGGCATAATTGGCAGGCATTTTGGTACCGCCACCATTGTTTACGTATTCCTCGATTTTCTTCCAGTTGACCGCGGCGATGAAATCTTTGTCATTTTGTGAAGCGTTTACTTCTTGCAGTGTATGGGCCTCCTCTGTATTATAGGTGGTAAAAAAGAACCATCCGTGTGATTTTCCTCTACCAGGGTGGGATAGGTCATAGTTGAAACCGGGCATCAACAACTGGAATTTTAAATCAAGATGGCCATGTTCTGGATCTACACTGATAAAGGATAGGGAGCCCTTAAAATTGCTCTTGTATTCATTGATGGGCATATCCCTTTGTGGGATCGGGACTGAGAATCGGGTACCTGCCACCACATATTCCGTGTTTTCCGTGATGAAGGAAGAACTGTGGTTGCCGGCGCTATTGGGCACTTCAATAATCTCCTCGGTTTCAAAAGTGCTCAAATTGACCCGTGCTATCCTTGGGGTATTGTTGCCGTTAATGAATATCCAACGTCCATCCAGTTCCCCATTGGTCTGGGAAATATCAGGGTGGTGGGCATCGTCCCAAGGCACAAATCCATGCGAAGTATTCAGCATGGGCTTGGTCTCTTCGGAATAACCATAACCGGATGTTGGGAACTGGGAGAACACCGGGATCTCTTTGAACATCCTACCTGAGGGCAACCCATACACGGTAAGGTTTCCGCTATATCCTCCCGATAGGAAGGCATAGTATTCATCCTGTTCGCCAGGAGCGACATATACTTTTTCGGCGGCACTGGACGATAGGGCCCCGTTCGAACTTTGGTTTTGTTGGCCGCAGGAGACCAGCATCAGTGCTGCCCCCAAGGACATCATTAAATAATTATGGATTTTCATTGTATTAGGGTTTATTCGTTCAAATTGATTTTGTTATTGCGTAGGGGGTAGGATGACCTTGTCCACTACATGTACAATCCCGTTTCCTGCAAGTACACTGGCAATTATCCTGGCCCCACCTACAAAAACATCATCCCCTTTGACTTCCACAGGAACATTTTGGTCATTGGCCTGTCCCAACTTTTTGAAGTTTTTCAAGAATTCCTTGGAATAATTGCCAGCGGTCACATGATATTTGAGAATGTTGGCCAGGGCATCCTTGTTCTCTGGTTTCAGCAAATCTTCCACGGTACCTTCAGGCAATGCATCGAAAGCGGCATTAGTAGGTGCAAAAACCATTAGGGGACCTGCATTGACCAAGGCATTTTCCAATTCCGCAGCTTGTACCGTGGCCACCAAGGTGCTGTGGTCGGGTGACCCTATGGCAATCTGGAGTACATTGGGGGTAGAGGCATCATCTTCTATAAAGGCCTGCCCTTTGTTATTTTCCAAAATCGCTTCGGAATCATTTTGATTCGAAGTTGTGGCTTCGTTCTGGGTTCCGTTCTTGCAGCTCATGTTGAGTGCAAGGACAAGGAACAGTCCCATCATAATGAGTTTTGTGGTCGGTGTCATACGATTTATTGTAAGGTTCTAAAATATTCGAGAATGGCTCGGGCCTGCTCTTCGGTCAATCCTTGGTTGGACATGGGCGACCCATTGAATTCTTGGAGCAGGTCTTTGGCCAAAGGATCCTGCTGGACCATTTCCTGTGGGTTCAAGATCATGTTCATCACCCATTCTGGGGTCCTTCGTTCCAACACGCCGTTGGGGGCAGGGCCTATGAACTTTTTGCCGACCCTGTGGCAGGCCATGCACATTTGCTCATAGATTCCTTTGCCGTTTGCTGCCAACGTCTGGTCGATTTCAGGAGCGAGTGTCACTGATTTGACCGGACCCACACCCTTTGTGCTCATGTCCACACGCTCGGATGCCTTTGCCTCTGTGGTGGCGTTCGTCTCCACGGGTTGCTCCGTAGGGGCTTTTTTCCGCTGAAGGCTAAAACCTTCTTCTTTCTTCTCCTCTTTCTTGCCTCCACAGCCCATCAGGATGAGGGCAAGGAGCAGGAATATTCCTTTTATGGTTGTTTTCATGTCCTAACTGGTTAAAAATTATGCCTCAAAAGTAGGTAGTGGCCTCGATGCATAACATGATATAAATCATAAAAAGGATAAAAATATCCTTTAATCTTTGTTAGGGAAAAATGATGATACTTCCCACTTCAACCAATTATTATAGGAAAGGGTGATCGCTCGGTACTGAACTCCGATAAGGACCATAAGATCAAAGGAACAGTTCAGCATGAACATTTTCTTGTTGGTTGGAATCAATGGGATACAGTGTCATTTCCACCAAGGAACGATTGTAATATCCGTCGATTTTACCAAAGAAGCCATAATTGTCCAATGTCAATTTGGTAAGGAGTAAACACCATGGGAATCCCTCTGGACATATCTATTCGAATGGGTATATCAGGTTGTCTTGTCCTGAAAAGGCAATTTAAAAAGGTAGGGGATGGGTACTTGGAGTGTTTGTATGTCTGTTTGGGTGGATGAGGATGCCGTCAGTGAAGAGCAATATCTTAAAATCTTGACAATGAATTAAATTGTGGACAATCTAAACACGTGTTCAACCAACCATTAAAATATTTGGTCCTTATCAAGCTTCAGAGACCTTGAATATTTTTTAAATCCAGTTTTGTGTTGATGTTCAATACGGATTTGGCGTGCGATCCAGGCAGGGTGATAGTCTTGGTGTGCATGCCGTCGAGTGCCTTTTTTAGCCCGAACTGTTTCCTTTCCATGGCTTTGTTGAAATGAGACAGACAACTTTTATGATAGATGCCGATCAAGGGCATCACTACGTCTTCACATTGAACCACAAAAGCATCATGTTCCTTGTCCATCCCCAAGATCAGTTGTGTGATGGTTTCCTTGCTCAAAAACGGTGTGTCACAAGCCACGATTAGATTGTAAGTCGTCTTGGAATGGAAAAGGCCAGTATGGATACCCCCAATAGGGCCAAGTCCGGGGATCAGGTCAGGAAACCTATGTGTTCCCATCCCATCCAGTTTTTGATTATCGGATATGATATAGACCTCGTTGGTAAACTCTTGTACCGTTTCCAAAATATGGGAGATGAATGGTTTTCCATTCAGCTTCAAAAATGCTTTATCGGTACTCATGCGGGTGCTTTTTCCACCCGCCAACACAATGCCCGTTACATCAGGAATGTTTAACATGGGTCGGTACCGCTTTTAGGGTTGGGATAATTATCCGATTGATCTTCGGAGGTATTGTCCAAACAGGCGAAATCCTTTTCCAATAACAAGGAGAGTTCTTTTCCGTCACCTAATGGCATCACGTTTTGGTAGCCGACCCTATCCGAATCGGACCAGTTGGAACAGTCTTCCTTTGGAACAAAAAGAGTGATGGTACGATCATTAAATTCTGCCTCCATGGCTGCGATACCTTCCTTTGCTTGTAGCGCATAGGTGAATTCATTGGTCCCAAAGTGGGTCGTTTCGGTATAGATCCCTTTTTCGCAGAACGTCTTTACTTCCGTTTGGGTCAATCGGTATCGTATGGAATCCCCTTTTATCCTAATTTTCATTTTCAGTACTTTTTACATTTTTTTTCTTGCGCTCCAACAGCGTATAATTGATCGTCACCCGTGTACCTTCCCCTGGAGTGGAACTAATGAACAATCTTCCATTGATGTAGCTGATGCGTTCTTTCATAAAAAACACCCCCATGCCACCATCACTGCTGTTACTGGGTGGTTCGGCCAGAATAGACGGGTCAAATCCCTTGCCGTCATCATCGATTACCACGCTCAGTAAATTGTCCGTGAGGTTGATGGTCACCAAGATATAATTGGCATCGGCGTATTTGATGGCATTGTTCACCGCCTCTTGGGTGACCCTGTAGATATTGGTCTCGGCCAATGAATCAAAACGTATGTTTTCTTCGGCCTTGTTCTCGAACAAGATGTTCTTTCCGGTCAGCTTCCCCAACTCTGAGGTCATTTTCTGTAAAGCCGGAAAAACACCATGGTCTCCCAATTCGGGAGGGGTCAGGTTAAAAGTGGCGGTTCGGACCCCTTTGATCAGATCGGAAGTAAGGTTTTTCAAGTATTCTATTTTTTCCTTGGTCTTTTCCTTGTTCGTCAGGTTGATGGATTCAATATTGAACCGTAGAGCGGTCAACATTTGGCCAATCCCGTCATGGATGTCCTTGGCGATCCGTTTCCGTTCCTCCTCTTGGCTCTCCACGATCAGTCCAGCCTGCATCTGTTTTTGCTTCATGCGTTCCTCATAATTCTGCAGGGTCAGTTGCTCTACTTTTTTCTGATTCTGTATTCGTTCGGTGATGTCGGAACACAAAAGTAGAATGCTCTGTTTTTTGCTGGATGGGTGAATGGGAATAATGGAAATGTCCAACCACAACTTTTTTCCGCTTTTGGTGTTGATTTCAATTTCTTCCGATCGAATGCTTTTCCGGGGTTTGGTAAGAATCTCATTGAGGTATTGTTGCTGCCCCACGTCGGTGGTAAGTAATTCCGAAAGATGGGTATTTGGTGGAATCTTGGGTACTTCCAGAAGCGTCAGGAATTTTTTACTGATGAAAACCACCGAACCATCCCGTTGGGCACTTGCAAAAAGTGCGGCATTGTCAATCACAAAGTTCAATTCCTTCAATTCTTGGAGCGACTTTTCCTTTTCCTCAAAAATCTTCTTGATCTCCCTGGCATCCTGATCCGACTTTACCTTACTTTTTACCAAATCGCGGATGGTTTCCCTGATCTGGATGGAAAGCGGTCTGAAAATAAAGAGCACTTCCAAGACCAAAATGAGCAATGAAAAAGCCAAAAGAAGGTATTCCTTTATCTTTAAATTTTGGAGCTGTTCCTTGCTGATGGTATCGTATTCGTTCACAATGGCGTCCATCTTTTCCAGAAAAGGTCCTTCATTGGCCAACAAAATGTGCAACTGCCCTTGCTTTTCCAAGGAATCGGGCCTTGAAAGCAGGGACTCCACGGCATTGACCATGGCATCGTGGTAGGGGGAGAGCTCTTCAAAATGCTGCAGTATGGACCTGTTTTCTTCCTCTGGAAGCCCTATGCTGTCGTTCCCATTTTGAAGACCTTGATGTGATATTTTCCAAATATAGAGCGTGCTTCGCAGTTTTTTTGTGAGTTTTTCCTGTTCCAACGTGTCCAAATGGGCCGAATTTAATAAAAGGGCTTCCTTGACTAACTTTTGGCTATAGGCACGTTGTCTACCTGCCACATTGATGACACGTGAATCGTACAATTGCGAGTTTAGATGCTGCTGGATGAGGATTTGGGCAATAATGATGGTAAGGGCAATGGCGGAAAGCGCCAATACATACCATTTACGGATTCTCAAAAACGTTGATACGTCCAAAGTCTGCTGCTGATTGCTCCCCTTCATTTGCTCAGATATATCTCATTGATTGGGTTAACTGGCCAAAGCCTTGGATAGTAGGGCAGACCCCTTTTTGGAAAAAGTCAATTGCAATGCCGCATCTTGACCTTTTTGGGACATTTTTTTCCATGTTTTTTGCAAAATGGATATCATTTTGTCATCGTCATGTTTTACGAGGAAAGGTTCATAGTAGTATTGCAAAAAAACGAGGCAGATGACATCCTCCAAGGTCTGCGTCTCCTCATCCTTCTTCAGTTGTTTTTTGAGCAATAGAAAATGCACCCTTTCAATGGTTTTTTCATCGTAGCCTACTTCTTGGAGCAACGTACTGGCCTTTTCGGCATGGAACTTTTTAAGGTCCTGTCTCCACTTTAGATAGCCCGTTCGGTTCATTTCGTAGCTTTCCCGTGGAATCTCCCAACGACAGATATGCTGGCAACGGGCGGTTAGCTGTAAGGCCTCCGAGGCATTGGGCTCAAACTGGTTCAGGATATCCGTCATCCGTTGCGCGTACAAAAGTTCTTTGGCATATTCCTTTCCATCCACGACTTCTGTGTTGGGATCTTGTGCATTGGCCGCATCGAACAACTTGAATGCCTCCAAAAGTTTCTTGGACTCGCCCATAATTCGTGATTTTTCTAAAGCTATTCAGAAAAACCAATATACACAAAGCCATTTTCCACTTTTACGGGGAAAGTGGCAATCGAAGGTAAATCGCCATTGATGTTTTCACCGGTTTCCAGTGAAAATGTTTTTTTGTGCATGGGGCAGGCCACTTTGGCAATTCCGTCGGCATCACCGAGCATTCCCCGGCTCAGTACCATTTCCATTTTATGGGGACAGAGGTTTTGGCAGGCGTACCATTTTTTCTTTCGTTTGAAATGGTAAACTGCAATTTGTTTGTTTTGATATTTGACGCAAGCTCCACCGTTTTCAGGGATGTCCTGTTCGTGACAGGCTTTGTACCAAACGGTTACTTTTTCCAATGAAACAGGGGTGTAGGCTTGAAATAATGTTTCCATGATCTTGTATTTTAAGTGGTCCAAGGTTCTGGCATTTTTTGCTCCCTCATGGGCACAAAAACCAAAGTATCGTCCCTATCTTCCGCATTTACAAAATGCTTGAACCTTTTTTTGATCTCTTCGTTTTCCACGGCTTGTTTCCATTCGCACTCGTAGCGGTCCACAAGTGCCTGCATGTCGGTTTCCAGTTCGTCGGCGATGTTCAGACTATCCTCGACAACAATTTTTTTCAATTGTTCCATGCCGCCCTCCAATTTGTCCAACCAAGTTGCGGTCCGCATCAAGGGAGCCGCTGTGCGGATGTAATACATTAAAAAGCGATCCAGATATTTTAGGACCGTTTCATTGTCGATTTTCTCGGCCAACAATTGCGCATGCTTTGGCGTGGCTCCACCATTACCGCAGACATAAAGATTCCATCCACCTTCTACCGCGATTACCCCAAAATCCTTGCCACGGGCCTCCGCACATTCACGTATACATCCAGATACGCCCCCTTTAAGTTTATGTGGCGATCGCAGTCCTTTATAGCGTTCTTCCAGTGCTATGGCAAAACTCACACTTTCGTCCATTCCATACCGACACCAGGTGGAACCTACACAGCTCTTTACGGTTCGGAGCGCTTTGCCGTAGGCATGCCCGCTCTCAAAACCGGCATCTATCAGTTTTTTCCAAATGGCAGGAAGATCATTCAGTTCGGCACCGAACAGGTCGATTCGCTGTCCTCCCGTAATTTTGGTGTACAGGTTATATGCTTTGGCCACTTCACCTATGACAATCAGTTTTTCTGGGGTTATTTCACCACCGGGAATCCTAGGTACCACGGAATAGGTACCATTTCGTTGAATATTGGCCAAAAAACGGTCGTTGGAATCCTGAATAACATCCTCCTTATTGGCCGTATCGTTATAAATGCTGGCAAAAATGGAGGCCAGGGCAGGTTTGCACACTTCGCAGCCGTCACCTTTCGCACATTTGTCCAAAGCTTCATCATAGCCCTGAATTTGTTTGACCTTGATAATGCCATACAATTCTTGCCGGGTGTATTCGAAATGCTCGCAGATGACATCCTTGACTTCTTTTCCCATGGATTTCAGGGTCTCATTGACCAATTCCACGACCATGGGCTTGCATCCCCCACAACCTGTTGTGGACTTGGTGAACCCTACCACATCTTTTAAGGAGTGGCACTTTCCCTCCAAAAGGGAGTTGCAAATGGTTCCTTTGGAGACACTTTCGCAGGAGCATATTTGGGCAGTATCGGGTAAATCCATGGCACTGCCAAAGGCAGACCCCCCTTCACCACGCGCACCGACAATCAATTCTTCCGCATTTTCCGGAAGGGATATGTTGTTGCGGTACATTTGGTGCAACATGTTGTAATCTTCAGCATCCCCCACCAAAATGCCGCCCAATAAGGTCTTTCCATCATGGCTTACGTTGATACGTTTGTAGAGAAACTTGGTCTTGTTTTCAAAGATGATGGAAAGTCCTTTGTCCGCCGGCATATAGGGCGTTCCAAAACTGGCCACATCGACACCCATTAATTTGAGTTTGGTGGACATGTCAATTTCTTCCGGCATGATGACCTCCGTATTTCCTAAAATTTGGTTGACCGCCACATTGGCCATTTCATAGCCTGGCGCCACGAGACCATAAATCATTTGGTTGTATAGGGCCACTTCCCCAATGGCATAGATGTCAGGAGCTGAGGTTTGCATTCTATTGTTGACCACGATTCCTCCCCGGGTACCCATTTCCAGACCGCAGGTTTTTCCAAGTTCGTCCCTAGGGCGTATTCCTGCAGAAACAATGAGCATGTCCACATCCAATTGGTCATCCTCACCAAAATCCATTCCTTCGATCACTTTGTCGCCTAGAATTTGGTTGGTGGCCTTCCCCAAATGCACCTTCATGCCCATGGATTCCAATTTCAGTTGCAGTACGTTGCTGCTTCGGGCATCCAACTGTCTGGGCATCAATTTGGGAGCATATTCCACTACATGGGGTTCCAGACCCATGTCCAAGACCGCTTTTCCCGCTTCCAATCCCAAAAGCCCGCCGCCCAGGATTGCGGCTTTTCCATTAGGTTTTATGGCCTTTATTTGGGCGGCATAGGCCAGCATGCCCTCTAGGTCCTCAATGGTGCGATACACAAACACGCCTTCCTTTTCCACACCTTTAATGGGTGGGACAAAGGGGGCCGAGCCTGTGGCAAGGACCAAATAATCATAGGAATAGGATGCACCGGATATGGTATGGACCTCCTTGGTTTCAGGTTTGATGTCCGTAATCCGCTGGTTTGTGATCAGTTCAATCGTGTTGTCCTTGTACCAAGATGCTGGAGCCAATTCCAAGGCCTTTGCATCTTGATTTTCGAAGTATTCACTGAGGTGTACACGGTCGTATGCCGGTCTGGGCTCTTCCCCGAAGACCAAAAGCCTATATGGGATATTTGCTGGATGTGCCCTGAACTTTTCGCAGAACTTGTAACCTACCATGCCGTTACCCACTACAATTACAGTTTTCATATGCTCCTGAATTAAAGACAAACCAAAACTAAGTATTTTTACGTAAATATTTACTGAGCATTTGAGAATAATTACGTATTCTTGTTGCGGGATTCTTAAAAAAGATTCCTGTCATCATGGGTAATACAATTTGATATGAAAGCAAAAGTAAGTTTGGTAGGTGCGGGACCAGGTAGTCCAGACCTAATAACAGTAAGGGGTTTAGAGGTTTTGAAATCCGCGGATGTTGTTCTGTACGATGCTTTGACGAATGAAGCACTACTAAAGGCGGTTCCCGCCCATATACCAAAAATATACGTAGGGAAAAGATGTTCAAAACATAGTTTCACTCAAGATGAAATAAATCAATTGATTGTGGAAAGTGCTTTCCGGTATGGACATGTGGTGCGGTTAAAAGGAGGAGATCCTTTCGTTTTTGGAAGGGCTTCAGAAGAAATGGAATATATAGAGTCCTTTGGACTTGCGGTAGATGTTGTCCCAGGCATCACCAGTGCCATTTCGGTTCCGGCCAGTCAGGGAATTCCCGTGACCAAAAGAGGGGTTAGCAGTAGCTTTTGGGTATTGACGGCAACGACCCAAGACCATGACTTTTCCGAAGATTTGGATTTGGTGGCCCAATCATCTGCCACGCTGGTGATATTGATGGGAATACGGAAATTCAAGGATATAGTAGATAGAATAGGGATCTACCGAAATAAAATGACCCCCATTGCAGTGATTCAAAATGGAACCTTGCCCTCTGAGAAGTGCATCACTGGAACGTTGAACGACGTGGATTCCATGTTTGAGACGGTTTCGATTTCGGAACCTGGTATTATAATAATAGGTGATGTCGTTGCGGAACATCCCTCGTTTTTTGACGAGGCCATACAAAGGGTTGTGAGTATGCGCATTTAAAACAAAGCCAACTACTTGACAGGCAGTTTGGAATACCATTCCATTAGTTGATTCTTAAAAAGGGCATGCTAATTTTCAGTGTGCTTTATTTTTTATAGGACTCGGATGGGATTTTCGTAAAAATACGTAACTCTTGAATTAAATACGTATAAATACTTAGTTTTGATATAGAAAATTCATAAAAATACGTATCATGAAAGCCACGACTTTAAACCTCTTAGATCTAAAAAGTATTCCGATCAGAACATTCTGGATTAC
This sequence comes from Flagellimonas baculiformis, assembly GCF_033441575.1. Lineage (NCBI taxonomy): Bacteria > Pseudomonadati > Bacteroidota > Flavobacteriia > Flavobacteriales > Flavobacteriaceae > Flagellimonas > Flagellimonas baculiformis. Next base: position 28,990 of record NZ_JAUZVW010000013.1, on the reverse strand, counting down.
CTCAATAGCCTTTTTTATATGCTTTTTTGCATGGTTCGGGATTGTTCCCTTTATGCCCGATGTGGAAAAAGACCTGGGATTGACCCCCGCACAGAAATGGAACTCCATCATACTGGCCGTGACGGGAACCGTTTTTGCACGATTGCTTATTGGAAAGTTATGTGACAAGTATGGTCCTCGTTTGTGCTATACTTGGTTGTTGGTCATAGGAGCCATTCCGGTTATTTTGATTGGCTTTGTACAGACTCCTTTGCAATTTCTGATCTGTAGATTGTTCATAGGCTTTATCGGGGCCTCTTTCGTGATCACCCAATTCCACACCTCCATTATGTTTGCCCCTAATATTGTGGGCACTGCAAATGCTACCTCGGCAGGTTGGGGCAATTTGGGTGGTGGGGCCAATAGATTGGGTATGCCTCTCATTGCTGCCGCAGTGGTTAGTTTTGGCGTCGCCGATGAAGTCGCGTGGCGTTATTCCATGGTCATTGCGGGAATCATCTGTTTTTCCATGGGACTGGTGTATTACTTTTTTACAAAGGACACTCCGGAAGGCAATTTTTCGGAATTACGGGAAGCAGGCAGGATGCCCGTTTTGAAAAAAGATAAAGTATCCTTCGGACAGGCTATGAAGGATTACCGGGTATGGATTTTGTTTGTGGTCTATGCCGCCTGTTTCGGGATGGAGCTTACCGTGTATGGTACCATGGACGATTACCTGCAGAACACCTTTGGCTTGGAGCGGACCACAGCAGGAAACATTGTACTGTCGTTTGCCTTAATGAACATTTTTGCCCGCACATTGGGTGGGTTCTTTGGTGACCGCTTCGGAAAACTGAAAGGCCTGCGGGGAAGGGTCTTGTTTTTAACGGCAATACTTATGGCCGAAGGAATTATGTTGTCCATTTTTTCCACGACCACCAGTCTTGCGATTGGCATCCTGTTCTTGGTCGCCTTTAGCCTCACTGTGCAGATGGCCGAGGGAGCAACATTTTCCGTAGTCCCATTCATCAACAAGAAAGCCATTGGATCAATTTCTGGAATTGTTGGGGCAGGGGGCAATGTGGGTGCCTTTTTGGCCGCATTGTTTCTAAAGTCCAAATCCGCAGTGGCCGAGAGTGCAGCACTCAAAGCCAATGCATCCTTAGGGGAGGAAGCCATGAAAACGGCTCAGGCCATAGCGGCTTCCGATGCCGTTTCCAGCGGGTATTTTATCATTGGCGCCTTTGTGGTTCTTGCTGCGCTGTCATCATTGGCCATCAAGTTCTCTACTGAGGATGAAAAAGAAGTGCTCCAGGAAATGGGCGGTGAACTCAAATTTTCCACTGTGAAAGCCGATTGATATCGGTATAAACATTTTAAATAACCAACTATGAATGCTATCAAAAAGAATACACTGGCATTGCTGTGCCTATTGGTGGCCCAAATCTCCTTTGCCCAGCTCACAATCGACGGTCAATTTAGACCACGTACGGAATATAGAAATGGTTTTGGAAATCTCATATCGGATGCAGCCGAACCTGGGCTGGCGACATCCACAAGGGCCCGTTTGAACATTGATTATCAAACCGAGGGCTACCAATTTTATCTCAGTCTTCAGGATGTAATGGTTTGGGGGGAGAACAGGCAATTATTACCCGATGATGAGAATAATTCATTTGCGGTCTTTGAGGCATGGGCAAAACTGAACCTAGGTTCTGGGTGGTCCACGAAACTGGGGAGACAGGTGCTTTCCTACGATGATCAACGGATTTTGGGCGAGGTAGACTGGGCCCAGCAGGCACGCAACCACGATGCTGCCCTATTGCGGTACGCCAAAGGGAAGTTCATCATGGACTTGGCATTTGCCTTTAATCAGGACTTTGACAATCCCAACGGTTTCCAATCGGAGGGCAATACCTATAATACGGTTGGATTTTTCAGTTACAAAACCATGCAGATGCTCTATATGAAGCAGAAATGGGAAAACCTATCAGCAAGTTTGGTGGCATTGAACAATGGCTTTCAAAATTTTGATGATGCGGATAATGCGGATGGCCTGAGCAGCCTACAGACAATTGGTACCCACTTGGTTTACAGGACAGGCAATTTTGGTTTTGCGGCCAATGCGTTTCTCCAAACCGGGGAGCGGCAGGGCAGCCTGAAGGTAAAAGGTGCTTATTTGTTGGGATTGGATACAAATTATAAGGCTTCCAACGCCGTTGATCTTGGTGCAGGTATTGAGGTGATCAGTGGCAATGATGGGGAGACCGTCGAAGAAACCGGTGCTTTCTTCCCCTTGTATGGAACCAACCACAAATTCAACGGGCTTATGGACTATTTCTATGTGGGCAACCACGCCAATACAGTCGGTCTGTTTGATATTCATGCCAGTGTCAATGTTAAGCTTGGTGAAAAATCAAGTCTGTTGGGCAAAATATGGAACTTTCAAGGGCAACAAGACCTTCCCAGCGGAGAAAATGCATTGGGCACAGAGGTGGATTTGGTCTATTCCCAGAGTTTTAATGGGTATGCACTTAAAATAGGATATTCGCATATGTTTCCTGCGGATGGGATGTATGAACTTAAGGGTATAACCGAGGCCGATGCCGCAAGTACACAAAATTGGGCATGGGCCATGCTCATTATCAAACCTAAACTTTTTACCTCTGCCAAAACCGATTAGGAATCCATAGTATTGAATTTAGTTCGAGGGGCCGTTCCATTTTATATTGGGATGGCCCATTTCATTTCTACGTATTTCAATAATTCGATTATTTTTGTGCCATGCACGATTCGGCACTGAACAAAAGCATCTCCATTATATTGGCCGATGACCATTCCTTGGTCAGGGATGGAATACGGGCCTTGTTGGAAGAAGAACCAGATCTTGACGTAATTGGTGAGGTGTCGAATGGTTTGGAAGCCATAAAAATGGTCGGGGACAAAGCGCCCGATATTCTCGTCATTGATATCAGAATGCCTGAGTTGGGAGGTATTGAAACGGTTGAACGCCTAAACGCGGGTGATGGTTTGAAGACCAAATGCATCATCCTTTCCATGCACGACTCGGAGGAATATATTCTGAAATCAGTACAGGCCGGGGCAAGTGGTTATCTGCTGAAGGATACGGGTAAGACCGAATTTGTCAAGGCCATCCACGTAGTTCACGAAGGCGGCAAATATTTCAGTGGGGATATTTCCAATGTATTGGTGAACAATTTATTCAGTTCTGGGAAAAACTTGGGAGACAAAAATGCGTCCAAAGAACGTCAAAACAACCCATTTGATCTGACCAACAAAGAACTTAAAGTATTGGAACTGATACTGGCCGGATTCACCAACAAGGAAATCTCAGAGAAATTGCAGAACAGCAAGCGCACCATTGAGACCCATCGCTTCAACCTGATGAAGAAGATGAAAGTGAAGAATCTCATCGACCTTTCCAAGAAGGCGAACAAGCACAATCTGATCTAAGTCCACTATTGGTAACTTTTGTGGGCAATTATTGCCAATCCTTCGATTTTAGGCAAGACTTTTACCATTTCGACACTACGTATTAATACGTAAATTTTTAACTTCAACCATTGAAAACACAAGGCTATTTTCAATGCAAAAGAAGGATGCTTATAATACCATTTGTTCCTATTGTGGGGTGGGTTGCGGTATCACAGTGACCAAGGATGCCAAAGGAGTGTTAGCCGTTGAGGGAAATGAGGACTATCCTGTGAATAAGGGTATGCTGTGTTCCAAAGGAAAAACCCTGAACTATGTGGCCCAGGATACCACCGATAGAATTTTGTATCCTGAAATGCGATGGAGCCGCAACCACCCCATGCAACGGGTCACGTGGAACACTGCCCTAAAAAGGGCCGCTGCTGTTTTCAAGAGCATTATGGACCGTCATGGGCCGGATAGTGTGGGTCTGTATGTTTCCGGGCAGTGCCTTACCGAGGAATATTATTTGGCCAACAAGTTGACCAAGGGCTTTTTGGGAACCAACAATATAGATACCAATTCCCGACTTTGCATGAGTTCGGCGGTGGTAGGCTATAAAAAAACAGTGGGCAACGATGCTGTGCCCATAGCCTATGCGGACATTGAACTGGCAGACTGCTTTTTGATCGCTGGGGCCAATCCGGCATGGTGCCATCCCATTTTGTTCCGAAGGATCGAGAAACACAAGGAAGAGGACCCCAAGGTAAAGATCATTGTGGTGGATCCACGAAAGACCCAAACCTCTGCCTTGGCCGACCTGCATCTGCACATATTGCCGGGTACCGATGTCATCCTGTTCAATGCCATGGCGCGCTGGCTCATCGAAAAGAAAAAAATCAATACTGCATTTATTCAAAAGCACACCTCCAATTTTGCTGCTTGCAAGCAAATGGCCTTTGAGTTGAGCATCCGGCAGGCTGCTGAAAAGTGTGGCATATCTGCTGCTGAGATCAAAACCGCGGCCAAATATATTGCAGATGCCAAAGGGTTCATCAGCATGTGGACCATGGGATTGAACCAAAGTGTCATCGGTGTGGACAAAAATCTTTCCCTGTTGAACCTATCCCTTTTGACAGGGCAAATTGGGAAACCTGGGTCAGGTCCCTTTTCACTTACCGGACAACCCAACGCCATGGGAGGTAGGGAAGTAGGGGGAATGGCCAGTTTGTTGGCGGCCCATCGCGATCTGGGGAATCCCAAACACCGACAGGAAGTGCAGGAATTTTGGGGAGGGAAGGAAATCAAGGGCGAGCCCGGGCTTACCGCAACCGAAATGTTCGATGCGTTGGAATCCGGTAAGATGAAGGCGGTGTGGATCATTTGTACCAATCCCATTGTGAGTTTGCCCAACGCCAAAAAGATAGAACGCGCACTGGAAAAGGCACATTTTGTAATTGTCCAGGATATTTCTCACAGTTCGGAGACCACAAAATATGCCGATTTATTGCTGCCGGCGGCAGGATGGTTGGAAAAAGAAGGGACCATGACCAATTCGGAGCGAAGGATCAGTTATTTGCCCAAGGTCATTGACCCACCCGGAGAAGCCTTGCCCGATGCTGAAATTTTATGGCGTTTTGCCCAAGAGATGGATTATGGGGGATTTGATTATGCCAATACCTCAGAGGTCTATGACGAATATTGTTTGATGACCAAGGGGACCAACATCGATATTTCGGGACTGTCGCATGAACGGCTCAAAAGGGAAGGAAGCTTTCAGTGGCCGGTACCGACAGCAGAACATAGGGGCACACCACGATTGTTCCAAGACCAAAAGTATTTTACATCCAACGGGAAGGCACATTTTAATGCGCCCCGACAATTGTATAACAAATCAGAGGCTCCCACGCCAGAATTTCCCCTGGTGTTGAATACGGGTAGGGTACGGGACCAGTGGCACACCCGCACCAAGACAGGAAAGGTGAAACGCCTATTGACCCATATTCCTGCTCCTTTTCTTGAAATGAACAAGGTGGATGCCTACTTGCGGAACCTCAAGGAAGGAGACATTGCGGTGGTAAAAAGTAGGCGTGGCAGTGTCAGGGTCAAGGTGAAGATAAACTACGACATTCGGGAAAGGGTCGTTTTTTTGCCCATGCATTGGGGTAAAATCTTAAACGATGATTTCAGCAGGGCCAACAATCTGACCAATGATTTGGTTGATCCTATTTCTAAAGAACCTGATTTTAAGTACTGTGCAGTCCAGGTCGAAAAATATAAAAAGCCCAAGCAAAAAATCGTTGTGGTAGGGGCTGGGGCTGCTGCCTATCGTTTTATCCAAACCTATAGGGAAAAGAACAGGGAAGATGAACTTCACATCTTTTCCAAGGAAGAACATCCATTCTACAACCGGGTGTTGCTGCCCGAGTATGTCAATGAGGAATTGCCCTGGGAATCCCTGCTTAAATTAAAACAAGGGGAATTGAAAAAGCTCAAGGTGAATCTATACCCCAATAATGGAATTCAAAAAATCAATGCCCAAGAAAAAACAGTGGTAGATGATTTGGGTCAAACCCATACCTATGACCTGTTGATCATGGCTACAGGGAGTCGTGCCTTTGTGCCCAGTGAAGTGCGGATGGACCTTCCCGGCAGGTTTACCATGCGGGAGCGGGGAGATGCGGACCGACTCAAAAAATACTTGGCCGAGACCGGGCTCCCCCCGATGGAACAGCATGTGGTTGTGATAGGGGGTGGTCTGTTGGGGCTCGAGTTGGCAGCCGCATTGAAGAAAATCAATGTCAACATCAGTATCATCCAACGGGCCCCCAGGTTGATGGAACGCCAGTTGGACCCCATCTCCAGTAGGCTTTTGGCCGAAGATGTTTCCGAAAGGGGGATTCAATTGTACTTTGACAACGAGGTAAGCACGGTCTTTGAGGATAAGGAGTCGCGGTACTCGCTTTTGATCAACTTGAAGACAGGGCGCATCCTTCGGTGCAATGCCATTGTCTATGCCATTGGCACACGTCCCAATATCAGTTTGGCCCAAGATGCGGGTCTGGAAACGCGAAGAGGTGTCTTGGTCAATCCCTACCTCAAGACCAGTGATCCTTCCATATTTGCGCTGGGGGAGATTGCGGAATTCGAGAATGCCCTATACGGTATCACTTCCGCTGCGGAACAGCAGGCTGATGTGGCCGCACAGTATATTTTGGGAGATTTGGGCAGTATGTATAGCGGTTCCGTCTTGATGAACATCCTAAAGTTCGAGAATCTGGATCTGTGCAGTATCGGAATGGTGAACGCTCCCAAAAACGACCCCACATACGAGGAGATCCTACTGATGGATGTCAGCAAGCGATTTTACAAGAAGTGTATCGTTAAGGATGATACCTTAAAAGGGGCCATTCTTATGGGGGATAAAAATGAGTTTGCGGAATTCAAGCGACTTATTGAAGAAGAAATAGAACTTTCAGAGAAGAGGGACGAGTTGTTACGGGGAGCATCAAATTCAGAACCGCTGAAAGGAAATCTGGTCTGCTCCTGTAGCCAAGTCGGCGAAGGGAATATAAAAGATGCAATCGCCGGTGGATGTAGTGATTTTGCCCAACTGTGTTCCCAGACCGGGGCGGGTTTGGGTTGTGGTAGTTGTAAACCTGAGGTGAAGATGCTGTTGAACAGGCAGTTGAAAACCGTAAGAGTGTAGGGGTATGAATGATGATTTGCATAGAATATTGATCAAGGGTGGGATTACATCTCCCGGAGAACTTAAGGATATCATTGGTATGTTGGAAGCAGCTGGACTTTCCGAGGTTTATTTTGGATCACGCCAAGACCTGCTCTTCCCACTGGACACGGTGAAAAAGGACCAGTTGGAGAACATTTCCAAATACAATACAGATGTCATTGCGGATAGATCGTATCAAAATATTGTTTGCTCCTATGTCTCGGCAGATATTTTTGACACCACCCATTGGCTTAAGGGCTCCACCTATTTATATCTTTTGGAGCAGTTCGATTTTTTACCCAAGTTGAAGGTTAACATTACGGACCCCAAACAACGATTGGTGCCCATTTTTAACGGAAACCTCAATTTTGTGGCCTCGGACCAAGAGGACTATTGGTATTTGAACATTCTTTTGCCGCACTGGAAAAAAAGTGCCTATTATCCGGTCCTGATTTACAGTTGGGATATCGTTCCGGTATGCAAGGCCATTGAGGAGGTATACCATACCATGGACAATGTGGACCAGCTCTTTGCCATTTTAAACCAAAGCCTGAGTACCAACAATAGGACCATGGGAAAGGAACTCCAGGTTCCCTTTTTGACCTTTCCCTATTACGAGGGCATGAACAAAATGGGGTTGGACCAGTATTGGTTGGGCCTGTACTGGCGAAACAATCGGTATGACTTGAATTTTCTCAAGGAATTCTGCGGATTTTGTTTGGACAACAGCATTGGGAAAATATGCATCACTCCTTGGAAATCTTTCATCATCAAGGGAATTCCAAAGGAAAGCCGTCCAGAATTGGAACGTTTCCTTGGGCAAAGAGGTATCAATGTTCGGCATTCGCAATTGGAAATGAATTGGCATCTACCGGTCGATGACCTTGAGGCATTGGAGCTTAAAAAGTATTTGGTCAATTGCTTTGACCAGAATGATATCAGCACCTATGGACTCACTTTTGGCATCAGCAAGGATGTGGGGAAACAATCCCATTTCTCCTCTATAGTGATTGAAATCAACCCATCATCCCCTTTGGTTACAAAATTTAAAGTGAAGCCAACCTACAATGTGTGCCACTTTAAGGATTTTGACCCTAATACCAGAAAGTATTTGGTCTATGCGCAGGAAGTGGACAAAAAGGAGCTGCCCAAACTTTTGATAGAATTGAGCAAGCAATACTTTATGCAACTTGGTCAGGAAGGGAAAACCAAAGAAAATGTGCGCGAGGAATTGAAACACACACCGCACATTGTGCACCAGTGTCAAGATTGTCTGACCATTTATGACGAAGCCGTGGGTGAACCCCGATCCAAAATTGGCCCGGCCACAAAATTCAAGGATTTGCCAGAAGACTATGCCTGTATGGTTTGTGGGGCACATGTGTCCAATTTTGAATTGGTAGATCTTTCAATGGTTTAATGTGTGTCTTCAATCATAGTTGAATTGGGTACAGAAGACATTAAATTTTGGATATGGCAAGTATGAACGGACATCCATTTCCATCGAAAAACCGTAGAGGATGCCATGGTTTACATTATACTTCTGATAGTCTAGCTTTTACGAGCTGATCGTTTGGGCATTATACCTCTCTCCCTTTATCTTTTCCGATAAGATTTGATGCATATGTCAAAATTAATCAATATGTTCGTACATAATATCAATATCGGATTTGCTTAACAGGAAGCTACCCATCGTGAAGATGCAAACTGGACCTATGGCCATCTCCTTGGCCAAAGCATGAACAAAAAGATCACGGTTGGATTTCCCTGAAATCAAAAAATCATGAAAAACGTAAGCCTAACAAAAATAAAAGGAGCCAATGTTGTAAAGTTTGGCAAATCCATACTCCTGTTCAGTGTAGTGGTACTGTTTTGCTCCTGTAAAAAGGGCAGGACCACGCCCGATAACAAGACCGAAAACTTGGAAAAGACGCCATACGAATATGTGAATACATTTATGGGAACGGCTCCACTGCTTGACGAGAAGATCATTGGTTACAAGCCACCCAAAGACTGGAGGGTTTGGGCAGGATTGACCTATCCGGGGTCATCCCTGCCAAATGCAATGGTCCAAGTCAGTCCGATTACGGAATATGGCACGGGGGCCGGATACGAGTATGAGGATACGGAAATTTTGGGTTTTGCCCATACCAATAAAGGCCATTGGAATTTATGTAATCTGCCCGTATTGCCCCTTTCCTCCGGTGCCATGGCCCCTTATAAGGATACTTTTTCCCACGTTGACGAATCGGCATCCCCTGGTTACTATCAGGTCCGACTACAGAATTACGATATAAATGTACAGTTGACCTCGACGCTGCGGGCTGCCATGCATGAATATGAGTATGGGAAGCCAAAGGATAAAAGAATATTGTTTGATTTGGGCATGGCCAATAACCATGTCTCCGATTGGGACATTTCCAAAGTCTCATCCAACGAATTGAGCGGTTACCAGAAAGTGGGAAGGGATAAGATTCATTTCTTTGCTCGAATCGATACTGAAATTGATAGCATTGCTTTGTCCAACCCCGGGAAGTCCAAGGGGTATGCCATCGCACATTTAAGGGATGGTGATAAAAGCACGGTTACCATGAAAATGGGATTGTCCTACGTCAGTGCAGCTAATGCAAAGTTGAACTTGGAAGAAGAGATGGGATCCAAAACCTTCGAAGATGTGTTTGGCGAGGGTAAAAAGATATGGTCGGATTTTCTTGATCGGATTGAGGTTACGGGTGGATCGGAAAAGGAGCGGGAAATTTTCTATACCTCCCTGTACAAATCTTTTTTGTGGCCAGCTTTAAGAAGTGATGGCAATGGCGATTTTGTCGATGAGGCAGGCAATGTCCAGAACAAGGATTTTCACTACTACACCATACCTTCATTGTGGGATACCTATAGGAACAAAGTTGTATTGATGGAGATTTTGAGACCAGAAATCACTTCGGATGTCATTAAATCCCTATTGGATAGAGGAGAGGTTACCGGTTTTATTCCTACCTTTTTCCACGGCGACCATGCGGCATCGTTTATTGCCGGTTCTTATCTACGGGGCATAAAGGATTTCGATTTGGGGAAGGCATACGAGCTATTGCTCAATAACGCCTATAAGGAAGGTGGTCCCCGTCCCCATATCAAGGAGTATATGGATCTTGGGTATATTTCGGACCCTGACATAGAAGACCCGAACACCGAATCGAAAGGAAAGGCGGGAGTGTCCAAAACCCTCGAATTTGCCTATGACGATTATTCCCTTTCGCTTTTGGCCCAAGCAATGGGCGATACCGAACGCCAGAAGGATCTATATGACCGATCTAAAAACTTTAAAAATGTATTCGATAAAAAAACGAATTTCATGAGAGGTAGATTGGCCAATGGGGATTGGATCACTCCTTTCAATCCAGAATATCCCTATTACGAATATATGTACCGAGAGGCCAATGCTTGGCAGGTTTCCTTCTTTGCGACCCACGACATGCCAGCGCTTATTGATCTATATGGAGGGGAGGAGAAGTTTGAGGAGAAACTCGATTCACTCTTTACCCACAAATGGAACCCCAACTATATTGCACGCAATGTCTCCGGGTTTATGGGGCAATATTGTCATGGGAACCAACCCGGGCATGAAGCTCCATTTTCATATTACTTTATCGGAAAACCCGAAAAATCACAAGCAGTCATCGATAAGTTGTTGGCCAATTATTACGGAATTGGGGAAGAAGGTCTGGCACTTTCAGGGATGGACGATGCAGGCGAGATGTCTTCCTGGTATGTATTCAATGCATTGGGGTTGTATCCATTTTCCCCTTCGGATCCCGAATACTTGGTTACGGTCCCCATCTTTGATACGGTCACTTGGAATTTGGGGAATGATAGGACCTTAAAGCTCATCAAGGAGGGAACGTCAAGGGAGTTGAAGTCCATTGTGGTAAACGGTACTGAAACAAATGGTTACTTTGTAAATCATACCCTTTTTGAGAAGGGAGGGGAAATTTTGATACGAACAGGAAATTAAGATAAAAGAACAGCCATCTTAGGCTCAACCTTATATAGAACCAAAGCTTATTTGACCGATCATGAAATCATATCTCTTTCTAACAGGATTTTCCATTGTGCTCCTGTTTACTGCTTGCAATCCAAATACGAAGTCGGAAAAACAGGACAATGCCCCCCAAGCCGTTCTAAAGACCAGATGGACCGATTTGGTGGATCCAGATCAGGTGCTGCCCGAATATCCCCGCCCCATACAGCAACGCAAGGCATGGATGAACCTGAACGGATATTGGCAAGTTGATACCGCTGTTAAGGATTCCATTCCTTTTGGGACCGATCTATCAGATACTATACTGGTCCCTTTTGCGGTGGAGTCCTATCTCTCCGGTGTCATGAAAAAAACGGACGATCTTCTGTACCGAAAAACATTTACCATACCAAAGGATTGGGAAAAGAAGGATGTGGTATTGAACTTTGAGGGAGTGGATTATCATGCAAATGTTTATCTCAATGGGCAAAAAGTAGGGGAACATAAAGGGGCCTTTGACCATTTTTCATTTAACATTACCGAATACCTGACCACAGGTGAGCAGGAGTTGATGGTCAAGGTCCATGATGCTTCCAATGATGGATTGCAGCCTGTTGGGAAGCAGGTCAAAAAGCCCGAAGGTATTTTTTATACGTCCACCACGGGTATTTGGCAAACGGTATGGCTGGAACCAGTTTCCCCTAACCATATCCAAACTTTCAAGGTGCAGACGGATATCGATAAAGGACAAATTGATTTCATGGGGAATACTACCGAAGGAAATGGTATTCTAAAACTGGTTCTGAAGGATGGAAACCGAATCGTTGCCGAGACCGAGGGTTCGCCACTGGATACCATTACACTCGATGTTCCCCAGGCAAAGCTATGGAGTCCCGAGCAGCCCTTTCTTTATGACCTGGAAGTCCAGTTGGTGAATGAAGGTGCCATTTTGGATGAATTTTCCAGTTATGTGGCCATGAGAAAAATAAGCTTGGGGAAAGATGAAAAAAACAACACCAGAATCCTATTGAACAACAAACCCTATTTTCAAGTCGGGGTGCTGGATCAAGGATACTGGCCGGACGGCCTGATGACCCCACCTACGGATGAAGCTTATGTGTGGGATATTGAAACCTTTAAAAAAATGGGCTTCAATTTACTCCGCAAACATGCCAAAACCGAAAGCCAGCGTTGGTATTACCACTGCGATAAATTGGGCATGCTCGTCTGGCAGGATATGCCGCAAGTGTATCCACACGAAGATTTTGAAGAAAGACTCACACCGAAAGACAAGGAGCAATTTGAACGCGAACTCAAGGCCATGGTGGACGATCTGTACAATTACCCAAGTATAGTAATGTGGGTCGTTTTCAACGAAGGGTGGGGGCAGTACGATACGGAAAGACTTACCCATTGGGTGGAGGAAATGGATGAAACACGATTGGTGAGTAATGCCAGTGGCTGGACCGATCATAAGGTCGGGGACATCATAGATATGCACAGCTACCCCGGTCCTGATATTTATCCCGTTGAAGAAAAGCGGGCAACCGTATTAGGGGAGTTCGGAGGTCTTGGGTTGGCATTGCCCGGACATTTATGGCAGGAAGAAAACTGGGGGTATCGGGAAATGACCGATAGTTTGGAGTTTAAAAACTCCTACTTGGAACTATGGGACAATGTTTGGCAAATGAAACACAACGAAGCGGCCAGTGCTGTGGTATATACCCAGCTATCCGACGTGGAAGGTGAAGTAAATGGTCTGGTGACCTATGATCGGGAAATCATAAAATTGCCCATACCCTTTTTTCATGATGTGCATACCGACAATATGATCTCCCCGGTTACCATTTCATATGACCACTCGATTTTTCTGGACAAAGAAAAGGTCACATTGAACAACAGAAAAGGGGAAACAATTTATTACACCTTGGATGGTACGGAGCCTACCCAAAACTCCCAAAAATATACAGCTCCACTATGGATTGACGCGACTTCAACCTTGAAGGCCATATCTATGGATGGTGATAAGAAAAGCAAAGTGGCCCAGAAGAGGTTTGAAAAAATAGATTCCTTGAACCCGCCCCAATTTGTACTGGGAGAAGAATTTGAAGAGGGGTTGGCCTATTCGTATTACCAGGGCCAATGGGATAATCTTCCCGACTTTGGAGAACTCGAATCCTCGGGGTCTGGCATTACCAATACAATAGATTTGGGCAAAGCAACAAGGGGGAGTGATTACGGCCTCACATTCGAAGGGTACATTCGCCTCAAAGAGGACGGGGTCCATACATTTCATTTGACATCGGATGATGGCTCCAAACTGTGGATTGCCGATGAGTTGGTCATTGACCACGACGGCCATCACTCCATGGAAACGAAGACAATAGATTTACCGCTTCAAAAAGGGTATCATAAACTTTCACTCCATTTTTTTCAGGCAGGCGGTGGCTCTGGCCTGGACTTAAAGGTTATAGGCCCGGATGGAAGGGAGCTGCCAAAGAAAATCTATGTACACAAATAAGGAAGGCAACCCTAGCTGCCGCCCTTAAAGGAAATGTTGTTCCACATGCCAAAAAACATGGATATAATGCTATTTTTGATTCATGTGTAAACAGTTGAATGCCATATTATAATTTAGAGGCAGATGAAATTTGAAATAGACCATAAAAGCCCTGTTCCCCTCCATGCCCAAGTTGAGCAATTGCTCCGTGAACTTATTGAGCAGGAGGAATATCAGAAAGGGAAAATCCTTCCCAGCGAAGTGGAACTGAGCAAAAGATTGGCCATTTCCCGATCCACGGTGAGACAGGCGATAAAAAAGCTGGTTTTTGAAGGTCTTTTGGTACGGAAAAAAAAGGCAGGGACACGGGTGGCACCGCAGCCCGTAAGTTCACGCTCCAATAATTGGCTCAGCTTCTCACAGGAAATGAAGGTAAGGGGCATCCCCATCAGAAATTTCGAACTGCATTTGAGTTGGGTCCAACCCCCATCAAATGTGGTGGAGTTCTTCAATATACAGGAAGGAAAAAAAGTCCTTAAAATGGAGCGGGTGAGAGGGAAGCCCGATGAACCCTTTGTCTATTTTGTGTCCTATTTTCATCCCCGGATCGGGTTGACGGGAGAGGAGGATTTTAAAATGCCCCTCTACGAGATGTTGGAACAAGAGCATTCCACCATTGCTTCGCTCTCCAAGGAAGAGATCAGTGCCACGGCCTGCAACGAATTGGTTTCCCAAAAACTTGAGATTGAAAAAGGAACACCTGTGCTGCTAAGGAAACGATTTGTATTCGATCAGGGGGAAAGACCCATTGAGTATAATATCGGCTATTATAAATCGGATAGTTTTATCTATACGGTGGAAAGTAGCAGGTAAGCCTTTTGTTGATTTCCTAAAAAAAGCAACTAAATCCAGAGACTTTCCAAAATATGTAAACTTTTTTTTGTTTACATATTAGGATTTAAGTGAAATAAATTATTATGTTTGTACATAAGTACATTATATAATTATTGAAAATTTAATGATTCAGAAGGGAGAAAAAAGGGGGAACACTGTGCAGATAAATCGCAAAACCAATCAACACTTGTTGTCAGCTACCAAAGGTTTCAGGCCAGATAATATTGACCAATACAACATTTATCCGCAGTTTCATATGGAAAGCGGAAAGGTTCATGAAGGTTATGGAGGACTTGTTGACTATATCGTCGAGCATAAAACAGTATGCTTGGAAGGGTTTTCGGGAATTGCATGGGAAATTGTGTCGCATAAACTTATTGACAGGTTGGCGAGTAAAGCATTTACCGTCAATGCCGTCAGCATAGATACATGTTTAAAGAATGAGACCGAGATTGAATCCATGGTCAGACCTTTTTTGGGCGATGAGGATTCGGTTTGGGGAAGCAAATGCGATTTTTCCCTTGTGGATTATTTTGATGGGGAAAAATTAAAGGCACTTGCACCAGATGCTGAAAGTGAAATCAATATCGTGTACGGAATAGGATCCAGTCTGGTCCATTGGGACTGTCCGTTGGTGTATTTTGATCTCCCCAAAAATGAATTGCAATATCGTATGCGGGGTGGTTCTTCCACCAATTTGGGACTTTCACGCATTGATGTGGATTTTAAAATGTACAAACATTACTACTTTATTGATTGGGTGGTTTTGAACAATCATAAAAAGCGATTGGCCTCTCGGATAGATGTCATTGCAGATGCACAATTCCAGGATACCATTACCTGGGCACATATGGACGAGATCAAGAAGGCACTTCATGCCATGGCCACTTCTGTGTTTAGGGTTCGGCCGTGGTTTGAGCCCGGTGCTTGGGGTGGACAATGGATGAAGGAGCACATCCCTGGTCTGAACCCTGACGTCATCAATTATGCTTGGGCCTTTTCGCTGATTGTTCCAGAGAACGGGTTGCTTTTTGAAAGCGATGGGAACCTTCTGGAAGTTTCCTTTGATTTTCTGATGAACCATGAGTCGCAAAATGTCCTTGGCAGGCACGAACCCATTTTTGGATCCGAATTTCCCATCCGGTTCAACTTTTTGGACACGTATGAAGGGGGCAATTTGTCCATACAATGTCACCCAAGTTTAAAGTATATACAAGAGGTCTTTGGGGAGACCATAACCCAAGATGAATGTTATTATATCCTGGACTGTACGGATGATGCCCATGTCTATCTTGGTTTTCAGGAAAACATTGACCCGGAAAAGTTCAAAGAAGATTTAGTGCGCAGTCAAGAAGAGAATGTGGAATTGAACATGGAGGACTACGTGCAGAAACACCCGTCCAACAAGCACGACCTTTATCTCATCCCGAACGGTACCGTGCATAGTGCAGGGTCAGGGAACATGGTATTGGAAATCAGTGCCACCCCTTACATTTTCACATTTAAAATGTACGATTGGTTGCGATTGGATCTGAACGGCAAACCAAGACCCATCAATATAGAACATGCCTTCAAGAACCTGAATTTTGATCGAAGGGGACAAGTTGTTCCCGATGAACTTTTCTCCAAACCATTTATAGCAGAAGAAACTTCAGGCCACATCATTAGAAATTACCCTACCCACCCCGATCACTTCTATGATATTAGAAGACTTGAATTTGACCAGTTTGTGGAAAGAAGCACGGAGAATTCATGTCAAGTGATGATGCTTGTCGAAGGTGAAAAAATTCAATTGGAAACCGAAAATGGCCATGTGGAAACACTGGCCTATGCGGAAACCTTTGTAATACCCGCTGCCGCCAAAAAATTCAAATTGAAGAATCTGGGCCAGGGCCGCGCCAAAGTAATCAATGCATTTCTAAAATAAGTAAATGAAAACCAATCACAGACCCATCATGTAACACAACAAAAGCACGCACCTAACAACTAAAAATTAGCTAAATACAAACGAATGAAATCAATAATTAACTTTTTAACGAATGAATGCCATTCGAGGAAATCCTTCTCAGGAGTTTTTTCCGAAGGGTGTTCCACTGGCCCGATAGGGTCAGGTTTTTGGACCGACATCAGTTTAAAGAAGATGTTTACGACCATCCTTTTCCTGCTACTCACCATTAGTGCAGGATGGGCTCAGGACATTAACATAACCGGAAAGGTAAATGATGAAATTGGACCCATATTTGGGGCAAATGTCATTATAAAAGGAACCACAAACGGAACCAGTACAGGAATGGACGGGGAATTTTCCCTGACCGGGAGAAAAGGGGATGTCCTGGTCGTGTCCTACATAGGGTACAAATCCCAAGAAGTCATGGTGGATGGCGATGCTCCACTGACCATAACACTTGAATCGGATACCTCCAATTTGGATGAGGTAGTCGTTGTAGGATATGGTACGGAAAAAAGAGCTGATGTTACCGGGGCCATAAGTACAATCGATGAGCGTGCCATTCAAGGAAAGCCCGTGAGCAACTCGTATCAGGCCTTGCAAGGGGAGTCTCCTGGTTTGATTATACAAAATACCACTTCAAGACCGGGTTCTGTGCCCCAAATCAACATCAGGGGAGTAAGTACCATCAATGGAAATACCCCGCTGATCGTAGTGGATGGTGTGATTGGTTCCTTGAACAATGTGAACCCCAATAATATTGAGAGCATAAGTGTCCTTAAAGATGCGGCCTCTTCCGCCATTTATGGTTCGCGGGCTGCCAATGGTGTCATTCTGGTGACCACCAAAAAAGGGAAGTCCGGTAAGCCTGTGTTTCAATACCGAGGATCTTATGGGGTGCAGACACCCACCAACTTTCCAGAATTTGCCTCTTCTTGGGAGTATGCCACCTTACGCAATGAAGCTTTGGTGAATTCAGGCTTCCAACCCGCTTTCTCTCCGGAACAGATCTTGGCATACAAGGAGAACGGTCCCAATGTGTACTGGAACCGTGAGATATACAAGGACATGGCCTTGCAGAACAGCCATAACCTATCCATGAGCGGTGCCGAAAATGGGCTCAATTATTTGGTGTCGCTTGGCTATGTGGACCAAGAGAGTATGTTCAAGGGTCCGGATTATGGATACCAACGTTACAATGCCAGGATAAATCTGGAAAAGCAGGTGAATGAAAAATTAAAGTTGGGCGGGCGCATGTCCTTTGCCAGAAACGATATTAAGGATAATGCCTATTTCGAACAGTGGATCATAGAACCCACCATGCGTATTCCACCAATCTATGACATTGTGGACGAAAACGGTGATTACACCCTGGTGAGCGGGAGCAATAGCAACCCTTTGGCCCAGCTTGAGGTTGGGGGTACCACTGAATACCAGAACGATGAATTTCTGGGGAATTTCAGTATAGAATATGAACCTGTTGAGAACTTGATATTCAAAGGAGTATTGGGAGGTAATTTGACCAGCAATAAAACGCACCAGTTCCGAAAGGCGATAGATTTTGTGTATCCGGGCGGGGGCAACAACGAAAACTCCGTAACTGATAATTATAATAGGTCCTTGTACCTAAACCCTTTTTTGACGGCCAGTTACAGCAAGGATTTTTCGGATAAGCATAGCTTTAATGTGATGTTGGGGGCTTCCTCTGAAAGTTTCAAGAGCGAATTTTTTGGTGTTACCGGAATTGATATTCCCGGAAATGAATTTGGTGTGATCAGTAACGCCAGTGACATCCAGAGTGCCAATGGATCGGGAAATGAGTGGTCCATTCAATCATTTTTTGGGAAGATGGGCTATTCCTTTGATGACCGCTTCCAAATAAACGGAATTGTCAGATATGATGGGTCATCCAGATTTTCTTCCAAAAACCGTTGGGGCGTCTTTCCTTCCATCTCAGCAGGATGGACCCTGAGCAATGAAACGTTTATGGAGTCCATTGCCGATGTTGTCTCCTTCGCCAAAATTAGGGCCTCTTGGGGCCAGGTGGGGAACCAGGACATCAACGATCTCTATGGTTACCAAAGTTTGGTGAACATCAGTAGCAATGTGTACAGCTTTGGAGGTGTGGCCGCCTCGGGATCTTATTATTCCGTGAGCAACAGCAATAGGACATGGGAGACATCCACCATGAAAAACTTGGGTATCGACCTGTCATTGTTCAATAGAAAACTGGACCTGACCGTTGAGTTGTTCGATAACTTGACAGAGGACATATTGCTCCAGTTGCCGGTTCCTGCCACTTATGGCCTTGGACAACCCTTCCAGAACGCTGGATCTGTCCGAAACAGGGGATGGGAATTCAGTTTGGGCTATCAATTCCAGACAGGAGAGGTCGATCATTCCTTGAATATGAACGTTGCCGATAACAAAAACGAGATCGAAGACCTTCGGGGAAGGGAGTTCATCAATGGGTTTGATGTCAACACCATCTTACGTGAAGGCTATTCCATCAATTCCTATTATGCGCTGAAGAGCGATGGATTTTTCAACAGTGATGAAGAGATCGCCAATAGTGCCACTCCGATTTTTGTAAATGATGTGGACCCCGGTGACATCAAATATGTAGATCGCAATGGGGATGGCCAGATCGATTATGACAACGACCGTTTCATCCTGGGCAATGAATTTCCCAGATACACCTACGGGGCCACCTATGCCGCCAATTGGAAGGGGTTCGATTTTTCAATTTTTGTCCAAGGTGTGGGCCAACGAAAACAATGGTTGAGAGGAGAAGTTGTCGAGGCTTTCCACAACAGTAATGAAGGGCCGGTGTTCAACCGTCACCTTGACCGATGGACCCCACAGAACCTGGACGCTTCGTATCCCCGGCTTACCGTCGGTGCAGAGTCGGTGAACAACGCGGCAAAATCCGATTTTTACATTTTTGATGCCCATTACCTTAGGATCTAAAATGTGCAGTTGGGCTATACCATACCAGAAACTGCCGTAGAGCGAATGGGTCTGAGCAAAATCAGGTTGTACCTCACCGGTTTGAACATTGCCACGTTCAGTCCTTTGAATGCCATTGGCGTCGATCCGGAAAATACCGGACCAAGTGGAAGGGTTTACCCAGTGTCCAGAATATTTTCATTGGGATTGGACATTAATTTCTAAAAAAGACATCATGAAAAAAATAGTTTTATTCCTAAGTGTAATTTGGATATTTTCCGCATGCAGCTCAGATCTGGATCTGTCCCCGATCGATTCGCAGAGCGAATTGAATTATTGGGAAACCGAAGAGGATGCCCAAATTTTCCTGAACTCCATTTATGCTGATTTAATGTCGGCACAAGACTACCTATACTTCAATGCGCTTTCAGATGATGCCTACACGAAGGCCATGGAAGAGTACCGCAATATTGCAAGCGGGAGCTATGGCACCGCAAATGGTGTGGTGGCAAGTGTGTGGTCCGGCAGGTACGAGGCCATACGTAGGACCAACATATTCCTCAATAATATTGGTGACGTTGCGGAAATATCGGAAGACCAACGCGCATCCTTCACGGCTCAGGCAAGATTTGTTAGGGCCTGGCATTATTTCAACCTTATAGAACTCTATGGCGATGTCCCCTTTATAACGGATGAAATAAGCATAGAAGAGTCGCTTACCCTTGAACGGGACGATAGCGAAATGATTTTAGACTTCATTTATGATGAACTTTCGTCCGCAATCAATGGCCTACCAAGCAGCTACCCTGCAGATCAGTCCGGTAGGATCACCAAAGGTGCGGCAATAGCGTTCAAATCCAGGGTGCATCTGTACAATGGTGATTATGCGACTGCGGCCACGTTGGCAGAGGGACTATTGGGGGATTACTCCTTGTTTCCCAGCTATGCCGATCTTTTTAAAACGGAGAATGAATCGGCCAATGAAATTTTGTTGAGCCTTCAGTACATCCCAACATTTAGGGAGCACAACATCCAATATTCATTGATACCTCCAAGTCTGGGAGGCTATGCCAATTTTTCCCCCTTGCAGGAACTGGTGGATGCCTATCCGACCCTGAATGGATACGGCATTGATGAGCCTGGGGCGAATTATGATGAGAACAATCCGTATCAAAATCGTGATCCCAGATTGTCCGCGACTATTATCCATGATGAATACCCAATGAAGGATTTTGACGGCAATGACATCGTTATAGGGACTTCCCCTGGTGATGAGCCGGATGGACTGAACTATTCATCCAACAGCACACCTACGGGGTATTATGTGTACAAGTTCTATGATCCCATGGCCAGGAACCAAGTAAATTCCGGTCTTAACCTGATCTTGATTCGCTATGCAGAGGTACTGCTGAACTTGGCCGAGGCCAAAATAGAAATGGGAACATTTGCCCAGGCCGATTGGGACGCCACCATTGGGGCCATCAGGGCACGTGCCGGGCTTCAGGGGAATGCCCTAGTGTTTCCCGGTAATGACCAAAACCAACTCAGGGAAATTGTAAGGAACGAGAGAAGATTGGAACTGGCCTTTGAGGCCGGGCACCGCTTCTTTGATATCAGAAGATGGGAAATTGCCGAAGAGGTGCTCAACGGTTGGGCCCATGGTATTAAAACGGACGACAGCATAGTGGACGATGGATACATTAGAGTGGATGAGAGAAGTTTTGACCCTGCAAAGCATTATTTGTGGCCCATTCCTCTTAGTGAGAGAGATATTAACGACAATCTAACCCAAAACCCGAATTGGTAATGAAAACAATACTAAAGTCACTTTTGACATTGATGGTTTTATCCATGACATTGATTTCATGTGAAAACGACGATTACACATTGGATCCTGAAATTGCGCTAACGGGTTCTTTGGAAAGCCCAGGGAATAACGAGAATATACAGATAGACCTTGAGAATGGTGACAATGTCATCTTTTCTTGGACCGCGGCACAGGCCAATGATGGAGGTACCATATTGTACACCATAAAGTTTGATAGACCTGGTGGGGATTTTAGTGACCCATTGTACACTTCGCCTTCCGATAATGGAGGTGGTGCCACTACCTTCACCATGAGTACTTCGCGGTTGAACATCATTGCTGCCGAAGCAGGCATTCAACAATTGGAAACCGGGGATGTGGCATGGACGGTCGAAGCCTCGAGTAGTTACTTCAGGGAAAATTTCACCGAACCTTCCACGCTTAGTCTGAGCAGACCTGAAGGACTGGCCATATTTCCAGAGTATATGTACATTTACGGTTCCGCTACAGAAGCATCCAACATTCCCAATGCGGTGGCGTTCAAGCAGATTTCCAACCAATTGCCCAGCGATGACATCCAACCCGGTGTTTTTGAGTCGATAACGCATCTGGCGCCCGGGGAATTTTATATCGTGAATGGAAACAATGCTTCGGCTGAAGACTTGACCCATTATTACATCAATGCAGAAGGGAAGATCAGATCTGGTGACGATCCTACTTCTTTTGATATGGAAGAAGGGGTGTACCGAGTGCGGATGGATTTGGCCAAAGCGACTATTTCCTTCATGGAAATCTCCAACGTTCAATTGTATATTTTGGCCAATCAAATTGTTAAGGCCAATCTCAGCTACATTGGCGACCATACTTTTGAAGCGACCGGTGCCTATTTCGAATTTTTGACACCAGGAGCTCCCGAAGCCCCTGATTGGTTGGGCTGGGAAGAAGAGCGATATCGTTACCAATTCCAATTGGAAGATGGCCAGGTTTCCTATTTGGGAAGCATGCACAACGAAGCCATGAACGGATCGCTGGTGCCCGGATTGGATGGATACAATGCCAGGCCAAATGGAGGTGAACCGGAATACTACAACAATGTTTATTTCTTGGGGCCAGAGGCCGCCTATTGGCAAGGAGCATGGAAGTTTCCTGATGCATTGAACGGTGCCAACTTTACGGTCAGGATTGTTTTTGACCCCAAGGCAGACAATTATTACCAAGAATTAATTTTAGAATAAATCTTAGATGATAAGTGCCAAAATTTTAAACACCTGGTTCCTGTTGATTCTATTGGGAACTAGTTGTAGCAATGATCCCTCTGTTGAAGATCAGTTGGAAAATGGAAAAGGCGAAGTCGAGAACCCTGAACCGGAAGAAGAGGAGTCTTTGAGCCATAAAGAAAAGGCCAAGGCAGTTTATGACATGATCCAATCCCTTTATAAAGAAGGCGATTTGTATAAAGAAAATTTCCCGCCACAATCCGGAGATCCTTCTTATAGCTACTTATGGCCCTATGTGGGCATGCTCACGGCAGGCAATGTACTTTATGAACTGGGGTACGACAGGGCTATTTTGGACAAGGAGTTTTCCGGTCTTGAGGCATATTATGATGACAGGAGTGTTCTACCTACCTATCAAGCCGCGCCGGTTACCGAGGGACAGACCGATCATTACTACGATGATAGTGCTATTGTCGCCATGGAACTCATTAAGGCTTACGAGCTGACCGGTGAAGCTTTTTATTTGAACAGGGCCAAGACCGTTACGGAATTCATTATGTCGGGAGAAGATTCCCGAATGGGGGGAGGGCTGTACTGGTTTGAGGCAGAATCCACGGATTGTACCGGTGGGGCCAATTGTATGAAAGCGGCCAATACAAGTGCATATGCAGCCTATGTAACCAGCAAAATGTACCAGTTGACCAATGAGTCAAAGTATCGGACTTTTGCGGAACGGGTGTACGAGTGGAACTATAACACTTTAAGAGATCCCAGCGATAATCTATATTGGAACGACATCAATATTGGCACAGAGCAAATCAACACGACCAAGTGGACCTACAACGCAGCCTTGATGATCATGGCAGGGATAAATCTCTATGAAATATCCGATGACCAAGACTATTTGAACGAGGCCATTGCCACGGCACGGTCTGCCTACTCCAAGTTTACGAGCGTTGTGAATGGGCAAATATTTTATCAAACGCATGATTCTTGGTTCAATGTAGAGCTCTTGTCCGCATTTGTGCAATTATCCGAATACGATTCAAAAACAGATGAATATATTGACGTCTTTATCAAAAACATGGATCATGCTTGGAAAAATGCCCGAAATGCCGAAGGACAGTTTTTTGAAGATTGGTCAGGCAACAGCAAAGGCAGGTATTACTGGTTGCTACATCAAGCAGCCTTGATCGAGGCTTATGGAGTAGTGGCCTTGTATAAAAACGAGTCATAAATGGATTTTGATCGGAAAATAGTTTTTCCAATAATTTGAATAGAAAACTAGATGTTCAGTATAGGAGTTGATATAGGGGGAAGCCATATTTCGTCTTGTGCATATGACCATGAAAGCAAAACCTTGCGTGGGGAAACATTTTCATATAAGAAAATAGATCCCCATGGGAACAAGGAGGAGATTTTGAGTGGATGGGTCGATGCGTTGGAGGCATCCATCAAAAGTCTGGCCGAACCAATAAGCGGCATAGGTGTGGCCATGCCCGGCCCCTTTGATTATTATAATGGAATAAGCAAGATCACTGATGTTGAAAAGCTGCAATCCCTATACGATGTCAATCTTTGTTTGGAACTGGCCGTAAGGCTTAAAATGCAACCCTCCCAGATCCGGTTTATAAACGATGCGACCGCATTCTCCGTTGCCGAGGCATTGATCGGTAAAGCATCAAAATATAAAAAAGCAATTGCGATAACCTTGGGAACGGGATTGGGGTCCAGTTTTCTTTTAAACGGCAAGCCCATTATAAAAGATAAAAAAGTGCCCGACGGTGGGTTCCTGTACAACCAATATTACCAAAACGTGTTTGCCGACGATCTTTTCTCCACAAGGGGTATCATCAATGCTTTTGAAAAAGAGACCGGTAAGCGCCTTAACAATGTAAAGGAGCTTTGCGAATTGGTGGATGTGGATCCCAACGCCAATAAAGTCTTTCACGATTTTGGAACCCGACTGGCTGATTTTATCAACCCTTATGTTGAGGAATTTGAAGCCGATGTTTTGGTTTTTGGTGGTAACATCTCCAAAGCGTTTGCATTCTTTGGCCCAGCCATGGAGGAAGAACTGAAAGGGGTTGAGGAAATTTATGTATCGGAATTTGGGGAAAAGGCGGCTATTATCGGAAGTGCCCTTTTACTGGATGAGGCGTATTATGCTGAAATATCGGAAACCTTAAAATTGATGTAATGAACCAAAACAAGATGAATTTTAAGGTCGTTCTCCCCGTATTGTTATGTTATATCGTCATGGGGTTTGTGGACATTGTAGGGGTGTCCACCGGATTTGCTAAAAGGGATTTTGACCTCTCACCGGAAATGGCACAGTTGATACCCTCCATGGTCTTTGTATGGTTTTTTTTCCTATCCATACCCATAGGTGTGTTACAACATAATCTAGGGAAACGCAAAGTGCTGCTTTTTGGTATTCTTTTTACCGCCATTGGTATGTTTTTGCCTTTTGTACATTATTCATACGGGATTCTATTGACCTGTTTTGTGTTGCTGGGCATAGGCAATACCATCATTCAAGTTTCCTCAAATCCACTTTTGCAGGATGTTGTGGCCAAGGACCGTTTTTCGAGCTTTATGAGCCTGTCGCAATTTATAAAGGCCATAAGTTCCCTTGTAGGACCATTGATCGTAACTTTTGCCGTATCCCGGTATGGTGATTGGAAGCTGGTGTTCTTGGTGTATGGGATTACTTCTTCAATTGCCGGGCTTTGGCTGATGCTTACACCCATTAAAGAGTCCTCTTCGCACGAAAGGGCCTCATTCGGTTCAGCATTGGGGTTATTGAAAAATCCGTTTATTGCCGCCATGGTGTTGGCCATTTTCTTGATTGTTGGGCTTGATGTAGGTATGAATACCAATATCCAGAACCTACTCACAGCTCAATTTGGTTTGAGTCTGGAAAAGGCATCACTTGGAATAAGCATCTATTTCACGTCACTGATGATCACCCGATTTTTTGGAGCGCTCCTATTTTCCAAAATAGACAATCTGAAGTTTTTGTACTGGTCGTCCTTACTGACCATTGTATTGCTTGTGGCACTTGTCTTTTCTACAACCAGCCTGATGGCCCAAGTGTTGATCTTTCTTATCGGTCTGACTTCTGGAAACCTTTTCCCGTTGATTTTTTCCCTTACGGTAAACAGATTTCCCGAGCGTGCCAACGAAATTTCCGGATTGATGATCATGGCCGTTGTGGGGGGAGCGGTTATACCACCAGTTATGGGCTTGATTAATAAATCTTTTGGTGTCCAATTGAGTTTTGTTGTGCTTGTACTATCGGCACTATATGTTTTTGTAACGTATTATATTATTAAAAAAAGAGGTTAAATGATCTATAGGTTTTTTATTGTCTTTGCCATTCTGTTCGTTTCCTGCGAAACGTCGAAGAAAGCTGATCCAGCCAAGGATATGGATGAAGATTCACCACTGGACTTTGTGGACCCCAATATTGGAACCGCTCACAGCCGCTGGTTTTTCTATACACCGGCATCCATGCCCTTTGGTATGGCAAAATTGGGACCTTCCACCAACGGAAGCCTTGGTAACGAACAGGGTTGGGAAGCCACGGGCTATGATTCAAGGGATACTACCATCGAGGGTTTTGCCAACCTGCATGAGTTTCAAATTGGAGGATTTTTGTTCACTGCCATGACCGGGGATCTAAAAACGGTGCCAGGGGATATGGAAAATCCCGAAACAGGCTATCGTTCCCGTTTTGATCGAAAGGATGAGATTGCCCGCCCTGGGTATTACAAAGTAAAGCTTAAAGATTACGACGTAACGGCCGAGCTTACGGCAACAAAGCGCATCGGGTTCCATAGATATTCCTTTCCGAAAACGGACAGTGCCTATGTGATTTTGGACATCGGCAATGAACTTGGTGAAAGTGGCGATGTAAAAGATGCTGAAGTTGCGTACAATCCAGAAGACCAAACATTCACGGGATGGGTGACCACCTATCCGAAGTATGTCCAAAAATATCAGAAAGGGGCCGAGGTGAAAATGTTCGTGGCAGGCGAGCTAAGTAAAAAAGCAGAAGAGGCAGGGACATTTATAAACGATAAGCAATTCAAGGATGTGTTTACCCAAAAAGGTGAAGGCTCAGGAATCTACTTAAGATTCAAAACCGAAGAAAATGAAGCTATTGAGATCAAAGCTGGCTTTTCCTATACATCAGCAGAAAATGCTTTGGAAAACCTGAATGCTGAAGCGAAAAACCTAACATTTGATCAAGCATTGTCAACTGCAACCAAAACCTGGGAGGATGAACTCTCAAAAATTAAGATCACCGATACTTCAACGGTTAACAAGACCAAATTTTACACAGGTTTGTTCCATGCCTTGTTGGGTAGGGGACTGGCCAATGATGTAAACGGGCAGTATCCACAAAATGATGGGAGCATAGGTCAAATTCCACTGGATGCCAGTGGAAATCCAGAATTCAATTTTTACAATACCGATGCCATTTGGGGAGCCTTTTGGAACCTTACGCAGTTATGGACGCTTGCATGGCCGGAATATTATAACGATTTGGTACAGACACACCTTGCAGTATATAAAAATTCAGGTTGGATGGGGGATGGGCTGGCCAATTCCCGCTTCGTGTCCGGTGTGGGAACCAACTTTGTGAGTTTGATCATAGCTTCCGCGTATCAGGCAGGGATCAGGGATTATGATGTGGAACTGGCATTTAAGGCCGCTTATGAGAACGAGGTACGCTATAAGGATAGGATAGAAGGGGCCGGTAAAATGGATTTGAAAGATTTTGTGGAAAATGGGTATATCAACTATATCCCTGGCATGGAAACCACTACGGAAGGTTCTGGCTTTTCCGTGTCCCATACCCTCGAATATTGCTTCAGTTCCTATGCCGTGGCACAGTTTGCCAAAGCATTGGGAAAACAAAAGGAGTATGAGGAGTTGATGGAACTTTCAGAAAATTGGAAGAATCTATATGATGAAAAGACCGATTTTATCAGGCCAAAAGATGAATCGGGCAACTTTTTAAAAGATTTTGATCCCTTTGCCCCATGGATAGGGTATCAAGAAGGAAATGCTTGGCAATATACCTTTTATGTACCACATCAGCCCAAAGAACTTGTGGAGAAGATGGGCGAGGAAAAATTTGTCAAACGACTGGATTCCATTTTTACTGTGTCTGAGCAGACCAAGTTTGGAGGAGAAGATATTGATGCCTTTGCGGGATTGAACTATTTGTACAATCAAGGGAACCAGCCCAATCTTCATATTGCCTATCTCTTTAATTTTACGGACAAACCTTGGCTTACCCAGAAATGGGTGCGTGAAATTTGTGATGGGTTTTATGGAGTGGAACCCATTCATGGTTACGGCTACGGTCAAGATGAAGACCAAGGGCAGTTGGGTGCCTGGTACAATATGGCCGCAATGGGCTTGTTTGATGTGAAAGGTTTGGTGGATATCGATCCAACCTTTCAGTTGACCAGCCCTTTGTTCGAAAAAATAGAGATCGAATCCGGCTGGGGAAGCACCATTACCATAGCTGCGCAGGACAATCTTCCCGAAAATCATTACATACAATCCCTAAAAGTGAACGGGACGGAAACCCATTCTAATCAGATACCGTTGCGATTGCTCAAGGAGGGAGCCAAATTGGAATATGAATTGGGTCCTGAGCCGAACAAAAGTTGGTTTGAAAAATAATTGTTTTGAGTTAGTTTAGTTAGTTGAGGCATGGGCAATTGGGCTTGTGCCTTTTCTGATTTAAAAACTAACTTATTGATAGAGACTGTCACGGGCAATTCTATGCTGAGGATTTGCCCAATTCTCCAAATGCCATGAATCAACATTATTTGGGAAGGGATAAAAAATGTCTCACTCGAGGGTTTTTTTAACACCAATGAACCCACTAAATAACCCGAACTTGCACCAGATACCTGAAAAAATTATAGGGTTTCCGAAACCTATCCCGGACATTTCATCAAAAAGGGTCCATGTCAAGGATGTCAGGTACTCCTTTATCGATCATTCCTTTGCCGTTGAGTTCGAGTTTTTTCTGCTTACCTGTCCTCCAATCAATTAAAAATTAGTTGCTGTTCAACAAGGGATCATGAAACATCTGGAGCGGTTCAAAAAGTATGTATGGATTGCGTATAAACTTAGATATATATTCATTGACCCATTCCATCCATGGCAAGTTGAGGTTTTAAGACTATGACAGTGATTTCTTGTATGGCCAAGGCAGGTGAAACAAGGAAGCTATACATCGTTTCCTTGAAAGTGGTATACTACGGCAATATTGACCCATTGTTGGGTTTGTCATGAACGAATGTTTTTCCTATTCAGATATAGTTCTCTATGAAAATAAGGATAGGCTTATTTTCTATCCAACCTTCCCAAAAATTAAACTCTCAAACTCTTTCTTGGACAAGGGACAGCCTTTAGATTTGTTTTATAGATTATATCTATTGAGATTATGATGTTGAAAAGAGGGGGTCTGGGGGAGACTCATAA
>NZ_JAUZVW010000012.1:0-134503 GCF_033441575.1 Flagellimonas baculiformis | reverse complement strand
ACACCGCCCCCGTGATCGCCGACCAGGCCTTCAACGTCTCCGAGGACATCACCCCTGCCGATGCCATCGGAACGGTCACCGCCACCGATGCGGACGGCGACAAGCTCTCCTTTGCCATCAAGGCCAACGACGGCGACCTCTTTGCCATCACATCCGCAGGGGCGCTCACACTGGCGCAGGGCAAGTCCCTGGACTTCGCCGCCAAGGCACAGCACACCATCACCGTGGAGGCAAGCGACGGCGAGAAGGCCGCCACGGCCAAGGTCACCGTGAACGTGTCACCCACGGGCACCGACCCGGACAACACCGCCCCCGAGATCGCCGACCAGGAGTTCTCCGCAAAAGAGGACATCGCCGACACCGCGGTGATCGGCACCGTGGAGGCCTCCGATGCCGATGGGGACGAGATCTCCTTCGCCATCACGGCGGATGCCGATGGCCTCTTCGAGGTCGATGCCGCCACAGGGGAACTGTCCCTGATGGAGGGCAAGGCACTGGACTTCGAGGCCAAGGCCGAACACAGCATCACCGTGGAGGCCAGGGACGGCGACAAGAGCGCCACCGCCACCGTGGCCATAAAGGTCACCAACGTGGTCGAAGGTCTTGCGGAGGACCCCGCCTCCTTTGTCACCACCTGGAAGACGGAGGCCGACAACGAAGAGGTTGTCATCTGGACCGACCAGCAGTTGACCTATGACTATACCATCGACTGGGGCGATGGTACCGAGGAGCAGATTGCAACGGGCGGAGAGCTAATACATATCTATGCCGTTCCCGGGACCCATACTGTGGCCATCAAGGGAAAATTTCCAGCAATTTATAATTATGTAGAGGGTTTTAACCCTTCAGCTCATAAACTATTATCCATAGAACAATGGGGCAGCATCCAATGGGAAGATATGTTCGGAGCTTTTGGTTATTGCGTAAATATGGTCCTCAATGCCACGGATGTGCCAGACCTCTCCCAAGTGACCGATATGAGGGTGATGTTCTATAAGGCCACTTCCTTTCACGGGGACATCAGCGGTTGGGACACCTCCAATGTGACAAATATGAGGGACATGTTCCATGAGGCCGCTTCCTTCAACGGGGACCTTAGTGGCTGGGACACGGCCAACGTGACCAATATGGCCTATATGTTCAGAGGGGCTACGTCCTTCAACGGGGACATCAGCGGATGGGACACTTCCAATGTGGTCAATATGAACAGGATGTTCTTAGGGGCCACGGCATTTGACAAGGATCTTGGGAACTGGGACATTTCCAGTGTAAAATACATGGAACAGATGTTGGACAACAGCGGCATGTCCGCCCTTAACTTCTCCAATACCCTGATCGGGTGGGCCAACTTGGAGGTCCAGCCCAATGTGTCCCTTGGCGCTGCCGGGGTGAACATCTGCGAGAACGGCGGCGGCTTCGCTGCCTATGCGGCCCTCAGCGGTGCACCCAACAACTGGACCATCACCTTTGGCAGTTCGGAAGTATGTGATTGAGTATAGCATCAAACCTATGAACCACCGGGAGGCCCTTGGGTCTTTCGGTGGTTTTTTATTTGGCCCCTCCTGACCTCCCACAATTGGTTGGGGGATTTGGTCTTTTGGAATTTGGTGAATAGTGTCCGAAGTCCAAATATTGATTCGTGAACATTTGTGCAATTCGTGTCACCTGAAAAACACCCCTATGGTCCCCTCAAGGGGACAGTTGTTCTGGGTGGCTTATCTATTAGGTGATTCAGTTACTGAGTTATTCGGAATGCCTGTCATTCTGAAAACATGGAGGGTTTGAAGAATCTCAACGAAAAAAGATTCTTCGCTTCGCTCAGAATGACAAAGATCACTGAAAACTGCATACTGCGTTCTGAAACACCCAAAACTTGGAACCCAAAACCCACTGTCCCACCTCCCTTTGGACTTGAAAACCAGAAACCCGAAACTTTTCCCCATCAACCCAAACACCCCATCCGTCAACCCAAACGGGGCATCCGTCAGATCGTGCCAAAAACATTCCCCCGATCGCCCCATCTTGCCGTTATTTTTTCACCCTAAAACAAAATATGTTATGAAGAACATCACGAAAAAACTGGGCACCGCCCTCTTGGCCATTGCCCTTCTCTGGTCCTGCGGGAAGGACGACGGGCCCGAACCGGCCAACAACGCCCCCGTGATCGCCGACCAGGCCTTCAACGTCTCCGAGGACATCACCCCTGCCGATGCCATCGGAACGGTCACCGCCACCGATGCGGACGGCGACAAGCTCTCCTTTGCCATCAAGGCCAACGACGGCGACCTCTTTGCCATCACATCCGCAGGGGCACTCACACTGGCAGAGGGCAAGTCCCTAGACTTTGCCACAACGGCACAGCACACCATCACCGTGGAGGCAAGCGACGGCGACAAGGCCGCCACCGCCAAGGTCACCGTGAACGTGTCGCCCACGGGCACCGACCCCAACAACACCGCCCCTGAGATCGCCGACCAGGAGTTCTCCGCAAAAGAGGACATCGCCGACACTGCGGTGATCGGCACCGTGGAGGCCTCCGATGCCGATGGGGACGAGATCTCCTTTGCCATCACGGCGGATGCCGATGGCCTCTTCGAGGTCGACGCCGCCACAGGGGAGCTTTCCCTGATGGAGGGCAAGGCACTGGACTTCGAGGCCAAGGCCGAACACAGCATCACCGTGGAGGCCAGGGACGGCGACAAGAGCGCCACCGCCACCGTGGCCATAAAGGTCACCAACGTGATCGAGGGACTGGCAGAGGACCCCACTTCCTTTGTCACCACTTGGAAGACGGAGGCCGACAATGAGGAAATCTATATTATAACGAACGTGAATTACACCTACGACTATACCATTGACTGGGGCGACGGCACGGTGGAGCAGTTAACAGGGGATGCTTCCCATGCCTATGCCAGTGCAGGTACCCATACCGTGGCCATCAAGGGGCAGTTCCCAGCAGTATTCTTTTCAAGTGATTTTGTGCCCTCAGCGGATCCCACCATGCTCCAATCCATAGAGCAATGGGGCAGCATCCAGTGGGAGAGAATGTACGGCACCTTCGCTAAGTGTTCAAATATGGTCCTCAACGCCACGGACACCCCGGATCTCTCCCAGGTGACCGATATGTCATACATGTTCCGAAATGCTGCTTCCTTCAATGGCGACCTAAGTGGTTGGGACACTTCCAACGTGACCTATATGGGTAGTATGTTCGCCGGGGCCAACTCCTTTAACGGGGATATTAGTGGGTGGGATACTTCCAAGGTGATTGACATGTCCTATATGTTCAGTGGGGCTACTGCCTTTAACAGGGACCTTAGTGGCTGGGATACCTCCAACGTGGCCTATATGAGCGCCATATTCTATGGTGCCACAGCATTCGATCAGAATCTTGGCAACTGGGACATTTCCAGCGTAATACACATGTACAACATGTTGGACAACAGCGGCATGTCTGCCCTTAACTTCTCCAACACCCTGATCGGATGGTCCAACTTGGAGGTCCAGCCCAATGTGGAGCTTAACGCGGAAGGGGTGAACATCTGCGAGAACGGCGGCGGCTTCGCTGCCTACGCGGCCCTCAGCGGTGCACCCAACAACTGGACCATCACCTTTGGCAGTTCGGAAGTATGTGATTGAGTATAGCATCAAACCTATGAACCACCGGGAGGCCCTTGGGTCTTTCGGTGGTTTTTTATTTGGCCCCTCCTGACCTCCCTGCCTGTATTTAGACAGCCCTTCCACTTACTTCGACTACGCTCAGCAACCAATGCGCAGGGTGGCAGTTTAATGACCATCGAAGCTAGAAGTGTCATAATAGATGAAAGAAATTAGACCATAGAGGATAGACTTTGCATTTGGGGGATTTGGTTATTCGGTTATTGGAATGTCGGAAGCCTGAAAATTAATTTGTGTCAATGTGTGCAGTTCGTGTCACCGTAAAACACCCCTAAGGTCCACTCAAGGGGACAGTTGCCCATTGACTTCGTTGTTCAGTTATTTTGTTACTGGGTTATTGGAATTTGGGATTTGGTGCTTGATGTCAAAAGTCGGTTCTTGTTTCTTGTCTCTGATTTTCTTGGGTCTTTTCTCTTTTTCTCTGTTCTTGAACTTGAATTTTCGATTGCCCACTGCATACTGCCGTTCCTGGTTTCAGGTAACATTCTTAATGGCTTGCACCATTCTTTTGGCCCTTTCCTTGACCTCCTCTTCCGTCCAACTGAGTTTGATCAAACAGGAAATGGTCCTGCCCATCCAATGGTCCGATTCCGAAAAGTCTGCCTTGGAATAGTCCGGCAGGGCTTCCCTTACCTCTTTCGGCAATCGTCCCAACGATTTCATGTGGGTGAGATGTTCCCACTTTTTATAGTAATGCCAGTTGTTGTTGTACCAATAGAAACAGGCGTCCACGCCATTTTCTCCCAACATTTTGTGGGTTTTTTGCGCCAGTTCTTCCGAAGGAAGAAAAAAACTGAGGAACGAATAGTTCTCCTCTCCCCCCTCGGGCACACTACGGAACACGATTTCCTGAATTGATGACAGGGCATCCCTCAAAATGGTATAGTTCCTTTTTTGGATGGAAAGAAACTCGTCCAGTCGGGAAAGTTGTGCCAAGCCGACTGCCGCATTCATTTCGGATATCCGGAAGTTGTACCCCAGAAAGGGATGTTGCTCCGCCCCCCTATCGTTTCCGATGTGGTCATGGCCGTGGTCCGAATAGGCATGGGCATTTTGGTAATACGTTTCGTTATTGGTAATCACGGCACCGCCCTCCCCACAGGTGATGGTCTTGACATAGTCAAAAGAGAAGCATCCCAAATCGCCTATACTGCCCAATGGCTTACCTTTATAGCTTCCGCCTATGGCCTGGCAGGCATCTTCCAACAACAGGAGCTTGTGTTCGTTGCAAATTTCGCGCAATGCGGCCAAGTTGGCCATGGAACCGCACATGTGCACTGGCATCACCACCTTGGTCTTTGGTCCAATGGCCTTTTCCACCGCGGATGGATTTAGGGTCAGCGTTTCATCAATATCCACCAAAACGGGAACGGCCCCCAAGGCCAATATGGACTCGAAACTGGCCACAAAAGTGAAAGTGGGCATGATCACCTCGTCCCCCGCCCCCACTCCTGCACTGGCCAAAGCCACCGTCAATGCGGCAGTGCCACTGCTCACCACATGAGTATATTTTACATGCATCCGTTCCGATAGGGCGGTTTCCAGTTGTTTGGCCTTCCAGTGTCCGTTGCGCATGCCTTCAAACCCGTAGCGCATCAGCACTCCGGAATCCAGCACATCTTGTACTTCCTTTCTTTCCTTGCTTCCAAAAAGTTCAAATCCAGGCATTATTTTATCTCTTACTTATTTATTGATCAAAAAACCACAATTTTATGGCCATCACAATGACCACGATGACCAAGAACGTTTTTATGAACCCGTCTCCTTTTTGCACGGAGAAGCGGCTCGCCACCCAAGCACCCGACCCGTTGCCAATGGCCAAGATGAACCCCATTTTCCAATTTACCTTGTCGTTGAGGGCAAATACGGCCAGGGCGGACAACATATAAATGAACACGACCACTACCTTTGTGGCATTGGACCGTACGAGGTTCATCCTATTGATGTAGTGTGTGTACAACATCATCAAAAAACCGAGCCCCGCATTGATGAAGCCCCCATAGATACCAAAAAAGAAGAACACCGCAATGCTCAACCATAAATACTTCCCGGTGAGCCGCTCCTGCATCTCCTCCAAGCGCATCTTCGGCTTGAATATGATGATAAGGACCACGGCCAGCATCACCAAGGAGAGAATCCTGTTAAAAGTCTCCCCATTGATGTCCACCGCAATATAGGCCCCGATGATGGAACCCATGAAGGCGGCAATGCCCAAATATACATTAAACGGATAGGTGGACACTCCCTTGCTCTTGAACCCTGCCGTGGACATGGCGGTCTGCACCACGATGGCCACTCTGTTGGTGCCATTGGCCACTGCTGCGGGGAGACCCAAAAATATGAGTGTTGGCAGCGAAAGCAACGATCCGCCACCAGCAACCGTATTGATGAAACCCACCGCAAAGCCCACCGTGACCAAAAGCAGATAGTGATACCATTCAAGCATGGGATAAAAGTAGGCATCATGCATGACAAAAAATAAAGTGTTTTTGTTTTTCACATAAATAAAAAAAGCTTCCTATATTTGCACCCGCCTACGCAAGGGCTACGGCGGGCAAGCCCGCATTTTTTTGGAGGAATGGCAGAGTGGTCGAATGCGGCAGTCTTGAAAACTGTTGAGGGTCACACCTCCGGGGGTTCGAATCCCTCTTCCTCCGCTTTATAACGTGAAAAGCCCCTGTTTTAGGGGCTTTTGTTTTTTGGGTGACAGTATCACCAGTCCATTACTTTGTAGGCCCAGCCATATAACCTTCCACAAATTGGATGAGCTCCGCACCATGTAAATTTTTGGCCAGCACCCTGCCCTCACTGTCCAGCAGAAAGTTGGCGGGAATGGTTTTCAGTCGCAGGGCATCCATCAACGGATTTTGGTCGCCCAACAAATGGGAGGCGTGCAGCCATCTGTAGGCCCCATCCCTTTCCATGGCATTTGCCCATACCTTTTCGTTACTTTCCAGCCCGTAGGCCAGTATCTGGAAATGATCGGGGCGGTACTTCTCCCAGAGAGGCAGCAGCACATTTCGGTTCTCGATACGGCAGGGGGCGCACCAAGAGGCCCAAACATCCAAAAGGAGCAGTTTATTTTCCTTCAACACCTCATCCAAAAACAAAGTTTCCCCATTTTTCATGGGAAGTTCCAACTGGGGCATCAGATGGCCTTGCAATATGGGCAAGTTTTCCTTATCCGCTTTCAGTACCAATTCCTGGACCCAGGGATGGTCTGGCTTCAATGCGCCCCATTCTTGGGCCTGGGCATACAAAAATTCGGCAACCCGTTCGTAATCCCCTTCTGGGCTCACCCATCGGATGGCCAAGAGTGCTGCCAATAGCTCTTCCGTGCCGTTCGCAAACTCCATCAGCTCTTGCTGATAATCGAGTAGCTTCTTTTCCCGGTCCAGCAGTGCCTCATCTGCGTCACTCACGTTCGAGGAACTTTCCCTGTAAGCATCAAAAGCCCTTAGCCTCAGGTCCCGTAGCTGTAATATCGCTTCATTTGCCTTGGATGGGGATTCCATCGACAAACTGGCTTGGAACCTGCTGATGTCTGCCTGTATTTTTAGTGATTCCCCAGTCTTCCAAACTAAGGGGAAATAGTTATCGGTATGGGGATCTTCGTTCTCCAGCAGATGGGGATAGCCCACTCCTTTTTTTTGGACCGTCAATTCCAATAAAGCAGGGGTTTCCATATGTGGCAATCTGGAAAAACTAAAATAGCCATCCTTGCCCACAACGGCCGAATCCAAAACACGGGCTGTAAAACTTTGGCCTACATCGCCCCACTTCACGGGTTGGACAAGGTAAATCTTGGGCTGCCATTCACTCCCCCGGGAAAGGTCCAATGTGCCCGAAATGAGGGGAGGTCTTGAGCAGCCGCCCATCAAAATGGTCAGGAAAAATAATAGATGGCATATGAATTTCATCCTGTAAAATTAATGAATTGCAAATTGCCTTACCCATCCACCTTTTGCAGGAAAAAGAATAAAACATCCTTTAAAAAAAACGCAAAAGTTGTTTAAAATGTGTTTTACGACCAATCGAGGGAATCAAACACATTCTTCATAAAAACCAAACAAATTGCCTCTACCCTGCTTCGGAACGTTCCCGCGGTCATTCTACTGTGGAAGTTGTCAAAGTTAATTTTTTAACTTAAAATTGTAAATGCCTAGTCATATGGACCGTACAGCATTCATAAAATTCCAGAGATCATGTTTAGAAAAGAAATCCTATACCTCTTAGCCTTTTTTTTATTGATTGCATGTACAAATGAGGATTCTTCGACCGAAGAAGAGAAAGAGATAATTCAGGATGTCCTCATTGGACTTAATATCGAAAGTGGCAATGTCATCACATCGGATGAAATTACCATCTCCATCATAGGTGATGCAGCTATATCCAGTTTAGAGGTTTTTTTGGACAATCGTAGGATCCATACATTTAATGCACTACCTTATACCATACAGATAGACACAGGGGAATACGAGGACGGTGAACATATTTTAAAGGTCAATGCCCATGTTGATGGGAAAATAGTAGGAACCAAAACAATTCCAGTAAAGATAGATAATGAAGGGCCAATTCTTGTGCTGGATGCTATTTCTGAAAATGAAATCATCTGTGAGGACACCACTTTACAACCAAACATCGTGGACCTTGGCACGAGTGTTGAACGACTTCAAGTCTATCTCAATGACCTATTACTGTTGGAAAAAGAAAGTACGACCGACTTCTCTTTTTCGTTGACCCCAGGAGAGCTGCCAATTGGTGCAGGGAATCTAAAGTTTATTATGGAAGATACTTCAGGCAATATCTCCAAAGACTCTATTGCCATTACCGTTGCAAACCAATTCTTTAGAATCAACTTTCCGAACGACTTCATGAGGAAGACTCTTGAAAAAGTACATGTGATTATTTCAGATACGGATGGAAATTATATGGATAGCAAAACGCATGAGTCGGGTGAAATGGAGACATTGTCATTTTGCACCATGGAAGAAATAAATCCCGACACGGAATTTACCATTTCCTTTATCGAGGACTTTGACAATACCATATTCAACTTTTATGTGTACCATGATCTTACATTGAACATGCTCGGTAATGAAATTACCTTGAACCAAAAATCTGGAGGTTTGTCCCCAGCTCTACTGAATATTGAGGTGCCTTTTTTTGAGGAAGGTTATCAAATGAGAGCTTCAGGACCCTGGAATTCATTGATTTATTACAATGGTGAGTTTTCCGGTCATGTCTCTACAAGGTTCAGCAATGAGTTGGCAACGAACAAGACATTCATTAGTTACTTCAATTCCAATATTGAGGATAGTTATCAATGGGCATTCCTTAGTGACATACAAAATAGAACATCCTTGGCCGAAGAGGATTTTTCCAATGCCAATGTGGTTACAAACAGCTTTGAATTAAATCGAACCTACCAAAGCACATTGATTAAAATCACAGGTTATGAAAATGAAGCGATGTACCGTGCCAGAAGTGGGCATTTGCTTTATGCAGATTACCTCAGACCCGGTGGTTCCTATACGAATGAATACGTTTTTCCGGATATTTTTGAATACACTACCTATTGGGGTCAGTTGTTGAACTACACCTTCGAGGGTTCCGGCACCATACCTGCCATGATCACTGTACCTAACGCGACTGTCGATTATAGTTTCATCAATCAACAACTAAGTTTTACAGGCTTACCTAATTTTGAAGTTGGCCGTCTTCGATTGACAGGTACAAGTTCTGGTGCTGGATTGCTTACACCGGAAAACCCATCGGTTAAAATAGAATTTATTTTTGATGGTCAGAATACAAATCCGGTCATACCTGAAATACCTGAAGGGTTGTTTCCCGAAGCCGTTACCTCAATGTTTGCCAACAAATCATTTGAAATAAAACAAGGCGCGGCCGAAAACTATTCGGCCTTCACTTCCTATCAAGAATACATTCAAAACGTATTGGTTCCATCCGTTCCCTTTTATATAGCATCGCCTTTTAAAGAGCGTGTGTTCAAGTCAGAAGGACCACAATGGTTACCAACTAGTGAGTTTCCCTTTTGAGTGGAGATTCTTAAATGGCTTGTAAAAAAACCTGTGCATGTAGCCTCTATGAGGGTACCATATTTTTTTTACTGTGGGAAAACCAGATTATGCCCCCACTTTTGTTTGTCCTGTTTTTCACTAATGCATTAAACAGCATTCTTTATATTTTTAAGGTTTTGGTATTTATTAAGAAAAAAGTTATTTGAAAGTGTGTTTTACGACCAATGGGGAAAATCAAACACATTCTTCATGAAAACCAAACGAATTGCCTCTACGCTGCTCCGTATCGTTCCCGCGGTCATTCTACTGCAAACCTTGTATTTTAAGTTTACTGCCGCCCCAGAATCGGTGTTCATATTTGAAACATTGGAGTTGGAGCCTTATGGACGTATTGGTTTGGGCGTTGTGGAACTCATTGCCGCTGTGCTCCTTCTTATTCCACGGACCACATGGATAGGGGCGCTGCTGGGAATGGGAATCATGGCCGGCGCACTTTTCTCCCATATCACCACACTTGGGATTGTCATTCAGGATGATGGTGGCACTTTGTTCATTCTGGCCCTTATCACTTTTGTGTGCTGCACGGCTTTGGTCTGGATGCAGCGTGACCGGATTCCCCTCTTCAAAAGATAATTCATACAAAGCATAGGGGCTTTGTCAAATTGAGGTTATTTTTAATCCCTCAAAAAAGAACACAATGTCTGAAAATTTGACCTGGAGCGATTTTATGAAAGTGGAAATGGTGGTGGGCACCATCCTATCGGCCGAGACGTTTGAAGAGGTACGGAACCCCGCCTACAAAATGCTCGTTGACTTTGGCCCTTTGGGACAGCGAAAAACCTCCGCTCAGATCACCAAA
Source organism: Flagellimonas baculiformis (assembly GCF_033441575.1). Classification (NCBI taxonomy): domain Bacteria; kingdom Pseudomonadati; phylum Bacteroidota; class Flavobacteriia; order Flavobacteriales; family Flavobacteriaceae; genus Flagellimonas; species Flagellimonas baculiformis. The sequence goes on along the minus strand of NZ_JAUZVW010000012.1, from coordinate 123,925 downwards.
CTTTACCAACCTGAAGAACTGGTCGGAAAACAGGTAGTGGCCGTGGTCAACTTTCCACCGAAACAGATTGCCAACATGATGAGCGAATGTTTGGTCTTGGGTGGTGTGGGTGACAACGGTGAAGTCACCTTGATCCAACCGGAAAGACGTGTAGAAAACGGCACGCGGATCGGTTAAGGAACATTTTTATCCTTCGGACACATTGGCCCCGGACAACGATAAAGACTCATAGACCTTCTCTAAGATCTCGGGCTTGTCCGTGAGCACCACCAACCTATCGTTTGCCCGCAGTTCAGTTGAGCCATTGGGGGTCAGGTAGTTTCCATCGCGTTCTATCATGGCGATGATGGCCTTCTTGGGAAAGTTCAGGTTCACAATCTTCAAGCCGACGGTGGGACAACCTTCTTGTATGGTAATTTCCTTCATGATGGCCTTGGGATGTTCCGTGAGGAGTTCATCCGTGGGTGATAGCGGCTTTACATTTTCTGGCAGCCCCACGTGCAGCCATTTGGCCACAAGGGAAAGTGTACTGCCCTGTATGAGCACAGACGTCAGCGACACAAAGAACACAATGTTGAATATCATGTTGGCCTTCTCTATGCCCGCCAAGAGCGGATAAGTGGCAAAAACAATGGGTACGGCACCCCTCAACCCTACCCAGGAAATATAGAACCTGCGCCTTAACTTCATCCGGAAGGGCAACAACGAAATGAACACCGCGGCAGGACGGGCCACAAAGATCAAAAAGAGCGAGATGATGAGCCCTATCCCAATAAAAGGCACAATCTGCGAAGGAAAGACCAGTAGCCCCAATGTCAAGAAGAGGGCAATCTGCATCAGCCAAGCCAGCCCATCGAACATCCGCATAATGGTCTTTTTGTGTATCAGGTTCTGGTTCCCCAGATATACCGAACAGATGTATATGGCCAAAAATCCGTTGCCCCCTACAAAGTCGGTCGCCGAAAAGGTTATGAACATCAGGGCGATGGTCAGCACGGGATAAAGTCCTTCAAAATCCAACTGGATGCGGTTGATGATGATCTTGCTCAGTTTCCCGAAAAGAAAACCTGCAATACCACCGATCACCATTTGCATAAAAAATAGCGGTAGTACGGAAAGGATGCTTTTCTCCGGCTCTTGCACCAACGACAGGAAAGCGATGGTCAGCACATAGGCCATGGGATCGTTACTTCCACTCTCCAGTTCCAGTGTTGGTCTCAGGTTCTTTTTGAGGGCGAGGTTCTTTCCCCTTAATATGGAAAACACTGCAGCCGCGTCCGTAGAGGAAACAATGGCGCCCAGCAACAAACTTTCATACAGCCCAAAATCGGTGATCACATACACAAAATAGCCCAAACCCACGGCCGTGAGCAAAACCCCCACGGTGGAAAGGGCTATCCCTTCCTTCAGTACGGGCCTCACCGATTGCCAGTTGGTGTCCAGCCCCCCGGAAAACAGAATGAAGTTCAAGGAGACCACGCCCACAAACTGGGCAATCTTGGGATTGTCAAAATAAATGCCGCCAATACCGTCCGATCCCGCCAACATCCCTATCGTCAAGAACAGCAAGAGGGTGGGCACGCCAAAACGGTAACTGGTCTTACCGGCAATGATACTGATCAAAAGCAGTACAGAGCCAATAAGGATGATGTTCTCTATGGTAATGCTCATATTTTCAGAATGGTTCCGTTCGTGGTTTCAGAATAGTGGTTAAAAAATGTACCAAACTATGCTTCTTGGGCGTTTATCAAGATGGCGAAGTTAATCGAATTTACCCAATGTATGGACAGATTGTCCCTTCTCTGATGGCCGGATGTCCATTTCCATCCATTCCGATTTTGAGTCGTTCATTGGCACAAAAAGTTCGTTTATCGGTATCATTCAATCCATTTGATTGTTAAATAGCTAAAATTTATTCGATGAAATACACTTTTTAGTCGTTAAAAGTGAAAACCTATGAAAAATTGATAAGTATTTGCTTGGTTTCTTTTTAATCTTTGTCATGTATTAACCCCCAAATCTATACATCATGACACGATCTACAATTTACAGCCTACTTGTTTCAGGAATGATTCTTGCCACCCAAAGCACTTTTGGACAAATGGCAAAAGAAATGATAGATGAGAACATAAACGGAGGTGTTTCCACCGTAGATGGTTATGTGCCCTCCATGTCTGTCACCAAGGATGGGAAAATTGCCTACTTCAGCAAGGCCACCTATCAGAAACCACTATATGGAGTTTTCTCCAAAAAAGAATTGATCCACGAGATCTACCGCACGGAATACATCAACGGTAAATGGACCAACATTACCAAAATGGATGTTTGCCCGCAGCACTACTCTGCCAAGCACCCCACTGTTTCCGATGACGGAAAACGACTGTTCTTTGCATCGAACATGAAAGGCAGTTATGGAAAATATGACATTTATGTGGCCGACATCAATAAAGATGGTAGCCTTGGCGTCTCCAAGAACCTAGGCCCAAAAGTGAACACCAAAGAGGACGAGCTTTACCCCAGCATCTACAACGGTACCTTGCTCTTCTTCGCTTCCGAAGGACGTGACGGTTATGGCGGATTGGACCTGTATGCCACCCAAGTGGTACAGAACACCCTTACCCCTTCCGTCAACTTGGGCAACCACATCAACAGTGACAGCGATGACTATGCCATCCAACTGAGCCCAGAAAAGAAATTGGGACTGGTAGTGTCCAACAGGGGCTATAACAATACCGTATCGCAATATACCGTGGCCTACGGTCGTGCTGAAAAACAAGATGATTACAAGGACATTGCCCAAAGGGACATTGAGCTGCAAACGGCAATGAACGTAGGGTCCGAATATAAATACACCAATGCCTCCTTCGAGGACAAATAATATGAAAATATAATGACTAAAAATCGGTCAACTACCTGGTAAAGTGTCAACTGATGCGTTTCATAGCCGAGAATTCGAAACACTCATGACCATGATAAGAAAGACAGGGGGAACTGACAGTCTATCATAGAAAGCGGGTTGTATTATTTCAATCTGACCGATTTTTTCACCAAGAATAGGATGCTCTCAAAAGCATCCTATTTTTTTGTTTATAGTTTTGATATACAACTAATTAGACGCTTATCATTTTCATATTAGCCTTTATTCTGGATTTTGAGGACGGTACAAGCAGGTGCATTTGAACGAAAAGAACTACAAAAAATTCTATGCAATGCAAAAAAATTATACTTTAACTCTTGAAACAATACAATCCCAAATCTATTAGTCATGAAAAAAAACTACAACTCTCGGAAAAAAGGCATCCCTAAACCTCATTTGGATCCTTTATTTTAAGAAGGCAACCTACCTCTTCTAAACTTTATTTTTTGACCTGATCCTTTTAGGATCTCACCCGGATTGAAAGTCCAGGAATGGGTCTGTATGGCACAAGTTTTTGGTCGTCCAAGAGCTTGAACCGGCATTTTACACCCCTTTTCCAACACTTTCAGACTGTGGAACGGGCTCTTTATGCCCTATTGCAAACCTTTAAATTCAAAGAAAAATGTAAAAAGTTATCAATCCCCCCAAATCTTTCTTATCATGAAAACAAATGCATTAAAAATTGCCATCATCGACAATGATGAGGCACTCGACCCTATTTATCGGCTTTATTTCAGTGAAAATGTCGGGTATGAACTCCACGGAATCTACAAATCCGTACATGGGCTACTGTCCAATTTTGGCCGTTCGCATCCCGATATCATCATTTGTGAGGCACAGCTCAATGGCATCTCCGGAATAGATGGCCTGGATTATTTCCTACGGAAAAATGAAGACCTAAAGGTACTGATGATGAGCAAAAAAAATGATTTTAAACTCATCAAAGAGGCCTTTAAGAAAGGAGCTTCGGGCTACCTCATCAAACCCCTCACCAAGGAAAGGCTCTTCAATGCTTTGGAGGCCTTGCAACTCCATGGCGTGGCCTTGGAACACGATGTGGCCAAAAAGATCATCAACTCCTTCCAGACAAAGAGCTTTGAGTCGTTCTCCCGAAAGGAAAACCAGATTATAGAATTGCTCACCCAAGGTTTTACCTATAAGATGATTGCCGATAGGCTCTGTGTAACGCCCAGCGCGGTGAATTTCCACATCCAGAACATATACGTCAAACTGAATGTGAACTCCAAATCGGAAGCTTTGCAAAAGTTGAAGGAAATGGAAATACGACAACTCAATGCGGCTTAGATTCTAAAATGCTACTACACTAAAAGCGGGGATATACCCCGCTTTTTTTAAGCCTTATTTTTAATCGACCATACTTATCGAACCCATTTTTCCGTCCAATGATAGGGTGCTTGCTTCAATTTTGACGGCAGTAGCGCCCTCAAGTGGCATGGGTATGGCAATGATGGCCTCTCCATTTTCATCGGTTTCCAGGTTGGGGTTCCAGTAGAGCAAATTGATCTTACTCTCTTTTCTTTTGGAAAGTCCTTCCTTATACTCCTTAAAATCAAGAGCGGTTGTGTATCCTTCAAAAACCAACTGACCCTCTTTTCTTCGAACATGTTCCTGTTCACTGCCATTTCGGGTATAAATAACAAAAACACCGCCAGACCCCCTGCTTCCAAAAATTGCTGCATCGGCCCCCAACAGTAATTCTATTCGCTCTACGGATTGGGCACTGACCATGGTCGTGATTTGACTTAAAGGGTTTAACGGAGCAGTTCCAAAATGGGTTCCACCTCCAACTTGAGCCAAAGGAAAGCCATCCAACACCCATAAAGTGGGGCCAGAAGCGCTAATGACTCTTACAGATGGATACAATGTTTCAGCGCCGTTTACAACAACTCCAGGCAATTCGGAAAGCATTTGTAGGATGCTTTTAGGCCGTTCAAAATCTTGATACCTTACGCGCTGCGGAGGCACATCGATACCATATATGGATGGCGCATATTTCTGTTTTTCCAACTTTTTTTCCACCACCTCCACTTCGTCCAGTTCTATAGTTTTTTCTAGTTTTTCCATATTGGATGGTTCCTTGGAAGCCATTGATTGTTCGTCGACCAGTTTCTTTGGATTTTCGGACACATAAGGCATTAGCACCTCTCTTTTCTTTTCCATTGTTTGAATAGGAACAATTTTCACCAATCGGGATTTCACATCGTCTCCTTTGGTCCTGGCTACCAATGTCGCTTGGCCCTCTATCTGTATATCCACTAATTTCAATAGCCCTTGGGCATTCGTTTCAGCTTCCCCGACCCAAACATCCTTCTCGCTTGTCGCCACTATCTGTATTTTTGTATGAATCAATAGTGAATTGTTCAAGTCATAGGCGTGGCCCATGATTTCCAATCCTTTTTGAAAGGAATATCTTATGTCGTTGTCCAACATTTCAGCCACCATTTTTTCGGTTGATGACAAAAGATCAAGATCCTTTAAAAAGGACTCCTTTCTGTGATCCGTAACTTTATCTTCCTCAAAGATTCCTGAAAATGGTGACCGATTTTCTGGCCCCATTATTCCTGTGGATGAATCATATCTATTGGCACTTATGGACAGCTGTGATTTTATGGGTATATTTTCATGGTCGGTCACTTTTATCTTATAGCTTTTCAAAGCCATGTTAGTGTCCAGACCCAGTGGTTCTATTTGTATTTGAAGCCTTTCACCAGCTATCCAGATGGGCCTGTGGGCCAATTCTTCACCTAGATTGTCAACCAATTTCAACATACATACGCCACGAGGGAAGCTTGCTTTGGAAAGTTCCACATCCAAAACCTTACTGTCACGAAAATCCAACTTCTTTTCAAAATAATTGATTCCACCAGCTGTACCTATCAATGTAACCTTGGAATCTGGAGTACTGGTAGAAGCCGTAATCCGAATCTTGGCTAGATCTTCGTCCAAATTGTTCACCTGTAAAAGAAAACCATCAGCTTTGGCTTTCTGTATGGGACAAAGGGTGCCATCTTCCAATTCCAACTGGTACAGCTTGTCTTTCTGGGGCTTGAAAATGGCCGTGCCCAATTCCGAGGAATAAAAGGACACCTGTGCTACCTCCTGCCTGTTTTCATCCAATATTCTAGCGACCCTATTCGGAGTATCTGTCTGGTCAGGGATTCTGATAATGATTCTATTTTCATGATCGCTCAAAAGTGTGCCACCTTCAGGCATGATTGAAATTCCAGAAGCCATGTCCATCACCTCTTCCCCATTGACCAAAGCCCCTATCTGGATCTTTTGCAATGCAACATATGCGGGGCCATAATTCTGTGACCAGCGGGTATATGCCCTGACATTGTAGTTGCCCGAAGCACTATTTTTGGGCAGTTCCAATTGCCCTTCGACCATACCATCGACTATTTTGTGGAACTGTCGCTTCAACAAAGTCCCACTATCATCCAACAATTCCAAATTCAGCACGCCACTTTTGCTATATCGCTTGGGTACTTTCTCAGTTGTGATATATGCTTTGAAAAAAAGAGGTTCGTCTGCATTTATATGCGTATTGGCAACTTGGAGTATCACTCGTTCTGGCCATAGCGACAGGGAGTCCTTAAAATTATCCTGAAGATAGAACGACAGTCCATCCCATTTGGAATGGTCGTGATTGAAATCCAAACTCTGAGAAAATCCCACGGTCAAACAGAAGAAAGAAACAAAGAATGTTGAAAATGAGCTTCGAGATGTATTTTCCATACTATTTGGAATTTAGGAAATAAATCACATTACATACAATGGGGGAGGAAATTTACACCAATCACTTGGTTTGCTTAAAGATACAAAAAAATGGAAAGCGTGATTTTGATTATGATTGATTGTACAGGATTAAAATAAAAAGGCCCCGACATAAATGTCGGGGCCTTTTTTGATTATTTGATGTGGAATAATTATTTCACTTCCTCGAAGTCAACGTCTTCAACGTTATCACCTTCCTTGGCTCCTCCTGCTGCGCTATCCGCTCCAGCGGAAGCACCTGCTGAACCATTGGCCTGCGCCGCATCGGCTTGGGCCTTGTACATTTCCTCGGAAGCGACTTTCCAGGCTTCGTTGATTTTGTTCAACGCAGGTTCTATTACGGCTACATCCCTACTTTCGTATGCCTTCTTCAATTCTTCCAAAGCATCCTCGATGGGCTTTTTCTTGTCATCGGACAATTTATCGCCAAACTCCTTCAATTGCTTTTCGGTCTGGAAGATCATGCCGTCGGCCTCGTTCAACTTATCAGCGGTTTCCTTCGCTTTTTTGTCCGCTTCGGCATTGGCCTCAGCTTCGGCTTTCATCTTTTTGATCTCTTCCTCGGTCAGACCTGAAGACGCCTCGATACGGATATCCTGGGTCTTGTTCGTGGCCTTATCAGTCGCAGAAACCTTGATGATACCATTGGCATCGATATCGAAGGTCACTTCAATCTGAGGGGTACCTCTGGGCGCTGGTGGAATACCGTCCAAGTGGAACCTACCAATGGTCTTGTTGTCGGCGGCCATGGGGCGCTCTCCTTGCAACACGTGGATTTCCACCGAAGGTTGATTGTCCGCCGCAGTGGAGAACACTTGCGATTTCTTTGTTGGAATGGTGGTGTTGGACTCGATCAATTTGGTCATTACACCGCCCATGGTCTCGATACCCAAAGAAAGTGGGGTAACGTCCAACAAGAGTACATCCTTCACATCCCCGGTCAATACACCTCCTTGGATAGCGGCACCTACGGCCACTACCTCATCTGGGTTCACCCCTTTGGAGGGTTTTTTACCGAAGAATTTTTCCACAGCTTCCTGTACCGCAGGAATACGGGTGGAACCACCTACCAAGATGATCTCATCGATATCGCTCTTGGAAAGTCCGGCAGATTTCAATGCCTTTTCACAAGGCTCGATGGTTCTCTTGACCAAATCGGCAATCAATTGCTCAAACTTGGCCCTGGACAATGTCCTTACCAAGTGCTTGGGTCCGGAAGCAGTCGCGGTCACATACGGCAAGTTGATCTCTGTTTGCGCAGAAGATGACAACTCAATCTTGGCCTTTTCCGCAGCTTCACGCAAACGCTGAAGGGCCATGGGGTCTTTTCGAAGGTCCATGTCCTCATCTTTCTTGAACTCCTCTGCCAACCAATCGATGATCTTTTGGTCCACATCGTCACCGCCCAAGTGGGTATCCCCATCTGTGGCCAATACTTCGAATACACCGTCACCCAATTCTAGGATGGAAACATCGTGCGTACCTCCACCAAAGTCGAATACCACAATTTTTTGGTCCTTGTCCTTCTTGTCCAGACCGTAGGCCAAAGAGGCTGCGGTCGGTTCGTTGATGATTCGCTCCACGGTCAGACCGGCAATCTCACCGGCTTCCTTGGTGGCTTGTCGTTGGGAATCGTTGAAATAGGCAGGAACGGTGATCACCGCCCTGGTCACGTCTTGTCCCAAGTAATCTTCGGCAGTTTTCTTCATTTTCTGAAGGATCATGGCCGATAGTTCTTGTGGGGTGTACAAACGACCATCGATATCCACCCTTGGGGTATCGTTGTCGCCTTTCACCACTTTGTAGGGCACCCTATCCGCTTCCTTTTGCGATTCGGAGTATTTGTTCCCCATGAATCGCTTGATGGAATAAATCGTTTTGTGGGGATTGGTCACCGCCTGTCTTTTAGCTGGGTCGCCTACCTTGATCTCCCCGCCTTCCACAAAGGCGATCATGGATGGGGTCGTGCGCTTACCTTCGGCATTTGGAATCACCACAGGCTCGTTTCCTTCCATTACAGAGACGCAGGAGTTGGTCGTACCCAAGTCTATACCTATAATTTTGCTCATCGTATCTAAAAGTTATATCTGTTTAAAAATTATTTTTTGTCCTTGGTCATGAAGTGTCAATGATTATGCCATGGGCGAGAATATGACAAGGTGTCAGCAAATTGAAAAATATTCAGTAAGAGTCCTTTAAAATAATGTGTGATCGATCATACCGAAAAATATACGTGTCCTTAATCGGATATTCTCAATTTATTTCCCTTAGCTTCCTATATTTGAAACCATAAGCCAGACTATGGAATGTATCAGTGTGTTTGATATGCTCAAGATCGGGGTGGGACCTTCCAGTTCGCACACCCTTGGACCTTGGCGTGCCGCGGAGCGGTGGATCGGTGAACTGAAGGAGCAACACCTTTTTGATAACGTAGAGACCATCTCCGTTTTCCTTTACGGCTCCCTCTCCCTCACTGGAAAGGGACATGCCACAGACGTCGCCATCGTCATGGGATTGTTGGGCACCGACCCACAGACGGTTCCCATTGACAGTATTTCAGGAAGTATTGACAGGGTAAAAACAGAAAACCTCCTGAATCTTTCCGGCGAACGGAACATTCCTTTCCATTTTGGGAAAGACATTGTCTTCAAAAAGGAGTTTTTACCCTTCCATGCCAACGGTATCCGTTTTGTGGCAAAATTGGCAGATGGCACTTCAGTTTCGGAAACCTATTATTCCATAGGCGGGGGATTTGTGGTGAAGGAAGAGCTCATCCATTCCAAGGAGAACAAGGAAACCTTCAAGAGTTTTCCCTATCCGGTAAAAATGGGCAGTGAACTTCTGCATTATTGTGAAACGGAAAAGAAAAGTATTTCCGAAATCGTGATGGCAAACGAACTTTCGCTGCGGACAGAAGCCGAAATCGATGAAGGTCTCCAACGCATTTGGAGCACCATGTTGGAGAGCATGTACGTAGGCTGTCATACCGAAGGAAAACTGCCCGGAGGCCTGAACGTGAAGCGAAGGGCCTTTGAAATGCACCAAAAACTCAAGGGGGACATCCCCTACTCCAATCCACAGGAATGGTTGGAAAGCATACGGGAGACAGAGGTAAAGTTCCGACAGATCATCAAGTGGGTGAGCTGTTTCGCATTGAGTGTCAACGAAGTGAACGCTTCCCTTGGGCGTGTAGTGACCGCACCCACCAACGGGAGTGCCGGGGTCATTCCAGCCGTGCTGATGTACTATATGGTCATTGAAAACCACGACGCCAACTTTGATGATGTCCGACAGTTTCTACTGGTGGCCAGTGAAGTGGGCAGTATTTTCAAAAAAGGGGCCACCATATCCGCTGCCATGGGCGGATGTCAGGCAGAAATCGGGGTGTCATCGGCCATGGCCGCAGCCGGCTTGACCGAACTCATGGGCGGAACTCCTGAACAGGTGCTCATGGCGGCCGAAATTGCCATGGAACACCACTTGGGGCTTACCTGTGACCCCATTGGGGGATTGGTGCAGGTGCCCTGCATCGAACGGAACGCCATGGGGGCCATCAAGGCCATCAATGCTGCGGAACTGGCACTGGACAGCGACCCCAAAGAGGCCAAAGTGCCTTTGGACAAGGTGGTCAACACCATGTGGGAGACCGCAAAGGACATGAGCTCCAAATACAAGGAAACTTCCGAAGGAGGCTTGGCAGTGGGCGTTTTCTTGAGCGATTGTTGATGATGTCCACGGATTTTAAACACCAATAAAACCTTAATCCAACAAATACATAAAATGACCAAACTTCAAACCATCACACTAGGATTTGTGCTACTCTTCTCAGGTTTATCCTTAGCACAGGATACAAAGCCAGAAGAAGTCAAAAGCATCATGAAAAAGGTGGCAGATTGGCAAATCGAACACTTTCGGGATGCTTTCACCTATGAAAATCCCCATCATCCACTTGACTGGACCAACGGAGCGCTTTATGTGGGAATGGTGAAATGGGCCGAAATGGCCGAGGATGATACCTATTATGTATGGCTAAAAACCATTGGGGAGTTGAATGACTGGAAATTGCACAGCCGGACCTATCATGCCGATGACCATACCGTGGGACAATTTTATCTGGATCTCTATAAAAAATTTGGTGACAAAAAAATGTTGAACCCCACCCAAGAGCAGTTCAACTTTATATTATACCATCCGGCCAACACTTCCCTAAAATGGCAAAGCCCCTACCACCAATCTCGATGGAATTGGTGCGATGCACTCTTTATGTCCCCTCCGGTTTGGGCAAAATTGTACAATATTACAGGAGAGCGGAAATATCTGGATTTCATGATGACCGAGTTCAAGGCCACTACCGATTTTCTTTTTGATAAAGAAGAAAATCTATACTATCGTGATGAGAGTTATATGGGAAAACTTGATAACGGCACCAAGATATTTTGGTCACGGGGCAACGGATGGGTCTTTGCCGGATTGGCCAATATCATGAACGAATTGGAACCTAAAAGTGACGAGTATCAATATTTCAAAGGTCTTTTTGAAAAAATGGCCGCCAAACTTTTAAAAATTCAGACACCTGAAGGGCATTGGGCCATGAGCTTATTGGGCCAGGAATTTTATCCAACTCCAGAAACAAGCGGCACTTCATTTTATGTCTATGGACTTGCTTGGGGCATCAATCATGGCATTTTGGATAAAAAAACCTACGGTCCTGCCGTTGATAAAGCCTGGAAGGCATTGGTGGGCCATGTCAACAAAGAGGGTATGCTTGGCTATGTACAGCCTGTCGGCGCAGCTCCTGGAAAAGCATGGCCGGACAAAACTGAAGTGTATGGAGCCGGAGCGTTTCTCAGTGCTGGCACAGAGGTTTATAAATTGTATGGCGGCAAGTAATGGTTAGTCTTCCAAACAACCTTCCTTACCCCTGGTGTCGATAAGGTAGATGATTTTCCATTCCCCATCAAAATTGACAAGTTGGAACGAATTGATGCCGCAATGGCTGAAATTGCCATTGAGCCAAAACTCATATCCCACCCATGCATTGGCCATGGTACGGTCCACTTGGATGGAAAATGAGGTGAGCTTTTCTTCAAATTGGATGCTATCTGGAATGCTGACAATCGATTTGATGAACTTTGAAAATTCCTCCGTCCGGAACATGGTCTTTCCCGCAGGATTTCTTCCGGTGGTCTGCAGCACCACTTGATTGGCAACCGTGGAATTGATGATGGTGGAATCTTGTTTGTGGAAGCCCTCAAAAAAGGTCTCTATCACTTTCTTCACCGCTTCTTTTGAGGCAGTATCAGATGCGTCGGATACTTGGGCCTGTACGGAAACACCCAAAATCAATAGTGTCATGAAACAGAACAACTTTCCCATTCGTTAAGTTTTTTGATTGAAGTCCAAATTAAACAAATCTGCTTACATTTAACCGCTAAAGAAGAACATAATGTCTGTTGTAAAAAAAGAATACAAAAGAATCACGGTGAAATCCTTGGTGGAAATGAAACAGAACGGCGAGAAGATCAGTATGCTCACCGCTTATGACTATTCCATGGCAAAGATCGTGGATGCAGCCAACATTGATGCCATTTTGGTGGGCGATTCCGCCAGCAATGTCATGGCCGGCCACGAGACCACCCTTCCCATTACCTTGGACCAAATGATCTACCATGCCTCTTCCGTGGTACGGGCTGCAAAAAGGGCCTTGGTGGTCGTGGACATTCCTTTTGGCAGCTATCAAAGTGATTCCAAGGAAGCCCTGCGCTCCGCCATCCGGATCATGAAGGAAAGTGGCGCCCATGCCGTTAAGGTGGAAGGTGGCAGTGAGATCAAGGAATCCGTTGGCCGTATTCTTCAGGCCGGCATACCCGTGATGGGACACTTGGGCCTTACCCCACAGTCCATCTACAAGTTTGGGACCTATACCGTCAGGGCCAAGGAGGAAGAAGAGGCCCAAAAACTGAAGGATGACGCCAAATTGCTCGAAGAACTGGGCTGTTTTGCCATTGTGCTCGAAAAAATTCCCGCCAAACTGGCCAAGGAGGTCGCAGAAAGTGTTTCTATCCCCATTATCGGTATTGGGGCCGGTGGCCATGTGGACGGACAGGTCTTGGTCGTGCACGATATGCTGGGCATGACCCACGAGTTCCACCCCAGGTTCCTTCGAAGATACTTGGACCTATATGATGAAATGAGCAAAGCCGTTTCCCAATATGTGGACGATGTAAAACGCAAGGATTTTCCGAACGAGGAGGAGTCATATTAAATTATAATCAAAACCGTCAGTTCGAGTTTTTTCTGAAGGAAAAAGTACCTGCCGGCAGGCAGGCAGGTCGAGAACAAGGTTTTATGTCTAGAGGAAGTCATTTCTCGATACAATTTTTTGACCCTGGGTTCAAAAAACCACTCGAAATGACAAATTTTTCATCAAAATGACCTCAAAATTCAAGTCAACCCTAAAGTGAAATCCAAAAATCCAAAAATCGAAAAATCTAAAAAGTCCACCCCATCCAACCTCCAAGTCCTCTTTGAGGACAACCATCTTATTGTGATCAATAAAAGGGTCGGAGATATTGTCCAAGGTGACAAGACCGGGGATTCCCCTTTGAGTGATGTGGTCAAGGAATATCTCAAAGAGAAATACAACAAACCGGGCAATGTGTATCTGGGCGTGGTGCACCGATTGGACAGACCCACATCGGGCATTGTCCTATTTGCCAAGACCTCCAAGGCACTGCCCCGATTGAACAAGCTGTTTTCCGAAGGAAAGACCAAAAAGATATACTGGGCCGTTGTGGACAATGCCCCTCCACATGAAAGTGGGGTCCTTACCCATTGGTTGGTCCGCAATCCCAAGCAGAACAAGTCCTATGCGCACGGGCAAGAGGTCCCGGACAGCAAAAAAGCCGTTTTGGAATACAAACTCCTAAAAAAACTGAATCGATATTTTTTCCTGGAAATCGATTTAAAGACAGGCAGACACCATCAAATCAGGGCACAATTGGCGGCTATCGGCTGCTGCATCAAAGGTGATTTAAAGTACGGGGCAGACCGCAGTAACAAAGATGGTGGCATACACCTGCATGCCCGATATCTGGAACTGGAACATCCTGTTCAAAAAGAGGTCATCCCATTTATGGCCCCACCACCGGATGACCCCGTATGGAATGCGTGTCTTTAACGGGTAACGGCCAAGGCTTTCTCCCGAATGATCTGCCCAACCGGTTTGTTCTCCAAATGACTTTCGAGCCAAGAAAGGATATCCAAATAAAGGAAGGCCCTTTTCTCGTACGGGTGGTGCTCGTATTTCTTCAGTTCGTTGTAGAGTTTTTGGAACTCGTTCCGCAATTCGTGCGGATAAATCTCTCCCAACCCTCTCAAAAATTTGATCATTTCTTTCTGCACCGCATGTAAATCGTTCATTTTCAACAAGAATTTGTATGTGCTCTTCAGTTGTACTTCCAAATGGTAGTCCATCCCTGCTTCATAATGGGCCACCAGGCTCAATACCCTGGCAAAACACATGAGGTCTTCCCGCATTTTGAGGTTTTTATTTGATATGATCTTTTTGAGGTAAACGATACAGTTCTTATTGTCACCATTACCAAAATACAGACAGGCAATCTTGTAGTAGAGCAGCATGATATGGTGCTCGTCTATCCGCTCACCATGCTTTTTGATGCCATACTCAATGATGTTCACCAAATATAGCCCCTTATCAAAAGTACCTTCCAAAAAGTGGAGGTTCAGCTTGTTCGTGTTGATGTACAAAAAGGCCAGGGAAGCGATATTGTCATTTTGGGGAAATTCCGGACTTTCCACTTGATGTTCCAACCTGTCCAAGGTTTCCCGGAATTGGGACGCGTACTTCACAAAAAAGAGGGATTCCAAAAGGTAGTGGTTCCCTTTCAAGAAGAATACGGGATTTAGTGGGATCATGGTCTCGTTCTCATAAAAAAGATCCACCCATTTGCTGGCATATCTGTAGGCGGACAAAAAGTCCTGCGTCAACAAACTGTACCACAAATAAGCCTTGTAGAGCCATAACTTTTCCCGGAATCCGAGTTTGTCCAGATCGTAGGCGGGCAAATGGGTCTCAAAATAGGTCTTCACCGTGTTGAGGTCCTCATCGCTGCGCACGTAGCCCACTTTCAGCATCATCCCATACAGTTGAAGGGATAGATTGGACAGCTTGCTGGTCATGACATTATGGGCGGAGAGTTCCTTGGCCTGCACCGCCAGTTCATCTGCCCGGTCCGGAATACTACGGGTAATGTATTGGGTTTCGATGACCTTTTCCAGCTCCACGATCTCATAGGCCACATTTTTCTCTTCATTTTCGATGGCAAAACTTTTCGCCTTGTCCAAAATCTTCAAGCTTTGCTTGTAAAGCCCCTTTTGATAAAGGATGGTGGCAAAATCCAACTGCTCCCTGATCTGGATGCGCACGTTCTGGTTCACCGGGTTCAAGCGAAGACTCACCAATATCTGTTTGTACAAATGCGCCTTCAGGTTGGAAAGTTGTGCCTTGGTGACAATGCCACTATCCAAAATTTGGTGCTCATCATACTTCCGCATTTTGTCCAGCAGGTTAAAAAGGGCCAAAAACTTAGCATCCGTGTTGACCCCCAAACGGCCAACATAGAGTTTGAATTGACGCTTTTCCGATTTGGACAGCGATTTTATCAACACAAACAACGCATCCTTATGGGCATTTGTCATCGTAAAAAATATTATTTAAAGTGTTGTTTTACAGATTTTTAAGTTACACCTATTGCAATTTAACGTTGTAACAGGCACCGGCCTACTTTTATTCTTCGCCCTCCCTTATCTATTTTCGTATGTCTCAGAACAAACAGATTGGAATAATGGGTAAAGATAAGGTACAAATTTTTGATACGACACTTAGGGATGGAGAACAAGTTCCAGGATGTAAGTTGGACACGGAGCAAAAATTGGTCATCGCCAAACGCTTGGATGAGCTAGGGGTGGATGTGATCGAGGCTGGCTTCCCCATTTCGAGCCCCGGGGATTTCAAATCCGTCCACGAAATTGCAAAATTGGTCCAAAATGCAACCGTCTGTGGATTGACCCGTGCCGTTAAAAAAGACATCGAAGTGGCCGCCGAGGCCATCAAAATAGCAAAGAAACCAAGAATACATACAGGAATCGGAACCTCTGATTCGCACATCAAATACAAGTTCAACTCCACTCAAGACAAAATCATCGAACGTGCTGTGGAAGCTGTGTCCTACGCAAAATCCTTTGTGGAGGACGTGGAGTTTTATGCGGAAGATGCCGGACGTACGGACAATGAGTTTTTGGCCAGGGTATGTGAGGCCGTCATCAAGGCCGGGGCCACTGTGCTCAACATCCCTGATACCACCGGATATTGCCTTCCAGAGGAATACGGTGCCAAAATGAAGTATTTGAAAGAGAATGTGAAGGGAATTGACAAGGCCATTCTTTCTTGCCACTGCCATAACGACCTTGGATTGGCCACCGCGAATTCCATTGCCGGTGTCATCAACGGTGCAAGACAGATTGAGTGCACCATCAACGGTATCGGGGAACGCGCCGGGAACACCTCTTTGGAAGAAGTGGTGATGATCTTGAGACAGCACCCCTACCTGAACCTCGACACCAACATCAACAGCAAGCTGTTGTGGGACACCAGCCGAATGGTTTCCCAAAAAATGGGTATGCCCGTGCAGCCCAATAAAGCGATTGTGGGTGCCAATGCATTTGCCCACAGCTCTGGCATACATCAAGATGGGGTGATCAAGCAACGTGAAACCTATGAGATCATCGACCCCAAAGATGTGGGTGTCAATGAATCTTCCATTGTCTTGACCGCAAGGAGTGGACGTGCCGCACTGGCCTACCGCGCCAAAAAAGTGGGTTATGAGCTCACCAAAGTGCAATTGGATTCCGTTTACGAAAACTTCTTGAAGTTTGCAGACCGCAAAAAGGAGATCTTGGACGAGGACATTCACCAAATCATTGAGGTCAGTAACATTCGCATTCAAAGTATTGCTTAATTTTTCCATAGTCCAACCTCCTTCTAAATACAAATTGCTCAAGGCTTCCATATGAATTTGAATATTGCTTTGTTACCTGGTGATGGTGTTGGACCCGAAGTGTTGGCCCAGGCTGTGAAATGTCTGCAGGCCGTTGAAGAAACCTTCAACCATGAATTCGTTTTTAAGGAGGCCCTGGTCGGAGCCGCGGCCATTGACAAAAAAGGCAGACCGCTTCCCCAAAGTACCTTAAAATTGTGCCAAGAGGCCGATGCCGTACTTTTTGGTGCCATAGGCGACCCCAAATACGACAATGACCCAGAAGCCAAGGTACGGCCCGAGCAAGGTCTGCTGGAACTGCGAAAAAGTCTTGGGTTGTTCGCCAATATCAGGCCTGTACTGTCCCACCCTAGCCTTTTGGGCAAATCGCCATTGAAAAAGGAAATTGTTTCCGGGACCGATTTTGTGATTTTCCGTGAGCTTACCGGGGGAATCTATTTTGGGGAGAAAAAATTGAACGAGGAAGGCACCGTTGCCTCTGACCTTTGTGAATATTCTGAAAAAGAAATCAGCCGTATTGCGCATTTGGCCTTCAAGGCCGCGAAGGGCAGAAAAAAGAAGGTCACCCTAGTGGACAAGGCCAATGTTCTGGAATCGTCCAGACTTTGGCGCAAGGTCGTGACCCGAATTGGGGAAAGTTACCCCGAGGTCGCCCTCGACTTTTTGTTTGTGGACAATGCGGCCATGCAGTTGGTCCTGAACCCAACACAGTTTGATGTGATCCTTACCGAGAATATGTTCGGGGACATCCTTTCCGATGAGGGAAGCGTGATTGGAGGCTCCATCGGGCTGTTGGCATCCGCTTCCATTGGGGATGAAAATGCCCTCTTTGAACCCATACACGGGTCTTATCCACAGGCCAAAGGAAAAAATGTGGCCAACCCCATTGCTTCCATTCTTTCCGCAGCAATGCTATTGGAACGTTTTGGTCTCATGGAAGAGGCCATGGCCATCAAACTGGCTGTGGACAAGTCCTTGCGAAAGGGCATCGTGACCCCTGACATCAAATCCAAAAGCCAGTTCGGCACCCAACAGGTCGGTGATTATATCGCCCATAGCATTGTGGATATTGAAGACAATTTCAGTGTGAACGATGAAAACATCGATTTAGGGAAGTCCACGATTATCTGATTTGAAGTTCAAGTTTCAAGCCCAAGCCCAAAAATCAAGTTCAAATGGCTTGGAAACACCACTAACTTAATAACCCAGTAACCGATTTAGGATTTAGCTCTGCTCATTGGCCAACTCTTGGACCGTAGTTGCAAACTGCTCTTTGAACTGTTCGTATTTTTCCCCAGTGGCCGGACCGTTGAAACCGGTGTGTATTTTCCGTACCTCCCCTTTTTTGTCAATATAGATCGTGGTAGGATAGGAAAGAATGTGATTGAGCATGGGCAATTTTTCATTGGCCTTTTGCTTGTTCGAAGTGCCATATTGTGCCAATAAGATGGGATACGGCACTTCTGCCCTTTCCTTCAACCTGGCAATCGCCTCGAACGCTTTTTCCTCCGTCTTGGCGTACTCAAAGGCCAACGCCACCAATTCGATGTCCAAATCGGGATTGTTTTTGAGAAATTCCACATAGAAGCGCGTCTCATCCAAACAATTGGGGCACCAAGACCCCATAATTTGCACCAAGACCACTTTATCCTTGAACCTTGAATCTTTGAGACTGACCATTTTTCCTTCGGAATTGGGAAAAGAGAAATCAAACTTATCATAACCTTCCCGCAAAAACGTCAAATTGTCCGCTTCGGGAAGCTCAAAAGCTTCGTTCCGGGCAGCCATGAACTCTTGTACGGCATGTTTTCCCGAGTAGAATTTACCATCCAAAGTACTATCACTGACCTGTGCCCTGAAAAGGTACACATGCGACCCATCAAAAGCGGAAAGCTTCAGGCTGTCGCCCGTTACCACCCCATCCAGATACCTATAATCCCCTGTCTTGGTCCTAAAAGTCCCTTTCACCTTGTTGCCATTCTGCATGAAAATGCCCTTGGCCGGGTATTCGTTAGGGGTATTGACATCAAAATAGGTCTCCCAAATCCCGGATATGTTCACTTGAGCGTTCTCATTTACCTCAAAACGTTCACTTTGTCCATGGACAGCCGTGAAGTCCACCTCCCGTTCCTTGCTCTCTTCAATGAACTTTCCTTCCATCTCGTTTTCAGAAAAAGTACCTGTGAAATAGCCTTCAAAAATGGGCATTTGGATGTGAATGGAATCTCCGTCAAGTTCAATTTCGTCCACCACTATTTCTTCTTCTGCATTATGGATTTTCATGATATACCCGTCCGTACCCTTGGCCAACGTAAAATTGAACGGCAATTTCTGTGATTCCGACACTTCTATCCTGGCCAGCCAATCACCCAAGGCCAATTCTTTCGTTTCCTCCTTTTTGCACGACCCTATCATGAGTGTCAATGCCATCAATGGCAGCCAAATCCTCGTCATTTAATGAAAGTTTTTTCTTAAATGTATAAATTACAACTGAAAACTTACAACACCAAACGGTAATTGACCATTTTCCATTGTTTTCTTGACACAAATTTCTCGAATGTCCACAAATCAATTCCGACTTTGGACTTCGGACTTTGGTTTCCAAACAAAAAACTACCAAGGACACACGGCCCCACACAGGAAAGATATTTAAGGAAAATAAAGCTGCATCACTATTTCCGTTGAATCTGTTCCCCTATTGTTTTATATTTGTCGATTCTAAAATTGGGGTATGAAGATTTCTTACAACTGGTTGAAACAATTTTTGCATATTGATTGGGACTCACAGAAAACAGGTGAACTGTTGACCGACTTGGGTCTCGAGGTAGAGGGCATTTCCCGTTTTGAATCAGTTAAGGGCGGATTGCAGGGCATTGTAGTGGGCCATGTGCTCACCTGCGAACAGCATCCAAATGCAGACCGATTGAAATTGACCACTGTGGATATAGGCCAGGGAACTCCCTTGCAGATTGTCTGCGGTGCCCCGAACGTGGCCGCTGGCCAAAAAGTTCCGGTCGCGACCATTGGCACCACGCTCTACACCAAGGAAGGTGAGGCTTGGACCATCAAAAAAGGAAAGATACGGGGCGAGGAAAGCCAAGGTATGATCTGTGCCGAAGACGAGATTGGTCTTGGGGATAGCCACGATGGGATCATGGTGCTGAACGAGGAACTTGTTCCCGGAACCCCCTGCTCCAAAGTATTCGACGTGGAAAGTGACGAGGTCTTTGAGATAGGACTGACCCCCAACCGAGCCGATGCGATGAGCCATTTTGGTGTGGCCCGCGACCTAAAGGCTGGATTGGAACAAAAAGAGATCCAAAAAGAGCTGGTGACCCCATCCACCAGTAATTTTTCCATAGACAACCGTTCCCTGAAAATTGATGTTGAGGTCAAGAACAGTCAATTGGCACCCAGATATTGTGGACTCACGATCAGCAACCTTATCGTGCAGGAATCACCGGATTGGTTGAAGAACAGATTGAGATCCATTGGCCTGTCCCCCATCAACAATGTGGTGGATGTGACCAATTATGTGCTCCATGAACTGGGGCAACCCCTACATGCCTTTGATGCATCAAAAATAAAGGGCAACAAAATCGAGGTGAAAACGCTTCCCTCAGGAACCAAGTTCAAGACATTGGATGGTGTGGAACGAGAACTCCACGAAGATGACCTGATGATCTGCGATACCGAAAAGCCCATGTGCATTGCCGGGGTATTTGGTGGTCTACATTCCGGAGTGACGGAACACACGTCTGCCATTTTCTTGGAGAGTGCCTATTTTGACCCCATCTCCATCAGAAAAACAGCAAAGCGGCACGGACTCAATACGGATGCTTCTTTCCGATTTGAAAGGGGCATTGATATGAACATCACGGAATATGCGCTGAAAAGGGCGGCTTTGCTCATCCGTGAAATAGCCGGAGGGTACATCTGCTCAGAAATCGTTGACCTTTATCCCAAGAAAAACCAAGACAGGCAAGTGTTCCTGACCTTCGACAAGATCAATAATCTGATCGGTCAGGAAATCCCTAGGGATACCATAAAGTCCATCCTTTCCTCCTTGGAAATCCGCATCAACAACGTGACCGAATCAGGCCTTGGGCTTACCATTCCCACCTATCGTGTGGATGTTACCCGGGAAGTGGACGTCATTGAAGAAATTCTGAGGGTATATGGCTACAACAACATCGGTTTCAAGGAAAAACTGAATGCATCCATTGCCAAATCCTCGCGATTTGAGAACCACAGGATACAGGATGTGATTGGCAATACCCTTGCTTCGAAGGGTTTTTATGAAATCATGACGAACAGTCTGGTCTCATCTGAAGCTACTTCAGGGGAAAATGTGGAAGCCGTTCAAATGTTGAACCCATTGAGTTCCGATCTTTCCGTACTCCGCACATCAATGCTGTCTTCCGGTCTGCAGACCGTTCTGCACAACCATAATCGCCAAAAAACGGATTTGAAACTTTTCGAGTTTGGCAAAACATACCGCAAAGTGAGCGGGGAATATCAAGAAAAGAGACATTTGGCCCTTTTCATTTCCGGGGAGCGAAATAGGGACAGTTGGTCCACGGTCTCCAAGAAAACGGATTTCTTCTACCTAAAAGGTATTGTGGAGTCCCTTTTTACCCGTTTGGGCATCAAGGATGTGGAAACGCTTCCCGCCAATGATCCTGTTTTTGCCGAAGGACTTAGTTGTAACAAAAAGGGGAAGGTATTGGCTTCCTATGGATTGGTCAGCAAAGGGGTGTTGAAAAAGTTTGACATGAAACAGGAAGTGTTCCATGCCGATTTTGACTGGGATGCCATACTGGAATCCGTGGAGACCCAAGATATCATCTTTAGGGAAATTCCAAAGTTCCCAGAGGTGACAAGGGATTTTGCCTTGCTACTGGATGATTCCACTTCGTTCCAAAAGGTGTATGACATTGCCTGGCAAACGGAAAAGAGTCTTTTGAAAAATGTGAACCTGTTCGATGTGTACACTGGGGAAAACCTTCCCAAAGGGAAGAAATCCTATGCGGTGAGCTTTACCCTATCGGACGACACAAAGACGCTTACCGATAAGCAGATAGATAAAATCATGGGTAAATTGTTGTCCCAGTACCAAAAAGAACTGGGAGCCGAGCTGAGATAAGGGACCCTTACATTTGGGTCGGCAATATCACACTGTCGATTTCATGCACCACCCCGTTCTTGAGGTTAAGGTCTGCCGTAGTGATTCTTGCGGTGTTGCCCATTGGGTCGGTCAAGACAATGTCATACCCGTCCAAATGCGCCACTAATTTTTTTCCTTGCACTGTGGTGAAGCTGGCCTTGCCATTTCCTTGGCACATGGCACGCAAGATTTTGGAAGCCGTCAATTGACCGGCCACGATGTGGTAGGTCAGCAAGGTCTTCAACTCGCTTTTGTCACTTGCGTTGAGGAGTTCTTCTATTTTTTCCTTTGAAAATTTCTGAAAAGCAGCATCCGATGGTGCAAAAACCGTAAACGGCCCCGATTCTTCCAAAACATCATCCAAGTTTGTGGCTTTTACAGCCGCAAACAAAATCTTATGGCCATCGGATTCATTGGCATTCTGTGCGATGGACTTTAAGTTTTGGGTAGTGGTCTGGGCAAAGGAAAAAGAGGTAAAGGCCATGCAAAGACCGAGCAGGATTTTAGTAACGGGGGCTTTCATTTATGGTTTTTCAATGTTGGGACTTAAGTTGGTTGGGCATGCTTCTCGATTAAATACCAAAAACTTCGATAAGTTACATCTTTTTATCCAAATCACAATTAATTTTTTTCCATCCAATTCCATTTAACACAATGTTAACGTGATGTTGTTTCGCCAACTTTTTCAATCGCTGACACAAATGATTAACTTTGAGGGAATTGCTAAGAAAAAAACATGATATTTAGAAGTACGGACATTGAGCAAAAGCTGCACCAAATAAGGGATAGGCAGACCAACGAAGCCCAGATTTTGGCCGAGGTGGAGCGTCTATTGAAGGAAAAAAACACTAAAGAAGAGTACATAATGGGGCAACTTGCTTCAAAAACTCCCATCAATCGCAACGATTTTGTGTTTGACCTGCTGGAAACCGAACGGATTTTCCACTTGGACCAGATCAAAAAAATCTGCATCGACTATCGGCTTCGTTTTTTGGACAGTTCCTTTTTTAAGGGTGAGATCCCACAAACGGCCATTTCAAAAATAAAGGAGTTGGAAGCGGCCCACGACACCGAGATCAAAGGATACAAGATCATGGCGCCTTCCAAGCTCTTCAAACTGGAGGACAGGGACGACCCCCTACTCTTTGCACCCATCGGCAACGATTATTTCTATCTGGTCCACAAATGGGGCAACGACCTGCATCCGCTGAGGAAGCTGATGGCCTGGCCGTTCAAGAATATCGTGAACCTGACCTTTGTGGTGTTTGTCCTCAGTTATTTGGTGACGCTTATCGTTCCTAATGGGCTGTTTTCCAAGAACAACTCTACCGCTGAGTTCTGGATTATTTTCTTCTTTATGTTCAAGTGTATGGCCTCCGTGGTGATCTTTTACGGATTCGCACTGGGCAAAAACTTCAATCCTGCCATTTGGAACAGTAAGTATTTCAATGCCTAAGCGGTCACTGCATACATTTTGTCCCGCTGCTCCTTGATGGCCTTGTCCGACATATAATCGTCAAAGGTCAAGTAGCGGTCAATGGTTCCCTTGGGCGTGAGTTCAATGATTCTATTGGCCACGGTGTGCACAAATTCGTGATCGTGGGTGGTGAGCATGATGGTTCCCTTGAAGTTCTTGAGCGAATTGTTGAATGCCGTGATACTCTCCAAGTCCAAGTGGTTGGTAGGTTCGTCCAGCAAGAGCACATTGGCGCGTAGCATCATCATTCGACTGAGCATGCAACGCACTTTTTCACCTCCGGAAAGTACCGTACATTTTTTCAGGGCCTCCTCGCCGCTGAAAAGCATTTTTCCCAAAAAGCCCCTGATATAGACTTCCTCTCGCTCTTCCTCGGTCTTAGCCCATTGACGGAGCCAATCCACCAAGTTGATGTTTTCCTGAAAGTAATCCGAGTTGTCCGCAGGAAGATAGGATTGGGTAGTGGTCACACCCCACTGAAAACTTCCACTGGCGGCTTTTGACTTACCGGAAATGATGTCGTAAAAAGCGGTGGTTGCCCGTGAATCCTTTGAAAGAATGGCCACCTTGTCCCCTTTCGCCAAGTTGATGTTGACATCTTGGAAAAGCAGATCACCATCTTCCGAAGTGGCCGAAAGTTTTTCCACATTGAGGATTTGGTCCCCCGCCTCCCGTTCGCGATCAAAAATAATGGCAGGATACCTTCTGCTGGACGGTTTGATGTCCTCCACCTTAAGTTTGTCCAACATTTTTTTACGGGAAGTCGCCTGCTTACTCTTGGCCACGTTGGCACTGAAACGCATGATGAATTCCTGAAGTTCCTTGGCCTTTTCCTCGGCTTTCTTGTTCTGCTGGGCACGCTGGCGGGCCGCCAATTGGCTACTTTCGTACCAGAACGTGTAGTTCCCGGAGAATAGGTTGATCTTTCCAAAATCGATATCGGCAATATGGGTACAGACCGCATCCAAAAAGTGCCTGTCGTGGGAGACTACGATAACGGTGTTCTCGTAATTCGCCAAAAAGTTCTCCAACCAATTGATGGTCTCATAATCCAGGTCGTTGGTAGGTTCGTCCATGACCAGCACATCTGGGTTACCGAAGAGGGCCTGTGCCAAAAGTACACGTACCTTCAACTTTGGGTCCATGTCCGCCATGGTGGCATAGTGCAGGTCTTCCGATATGCCCAAGTTGGAAAGCAGGGCGGCCGCATCACTATCGGCGTTCCATCCGTTCATCTCCTCGAACTGCACCTGTAGCTCGCCTATTTTTTCCGCGTTTTCATCAGTGTAGTCCGCATATAGCGCATCAATCTCCTGTTTTATCTTGAACAAAGGTTTGTTTCCCATGACCACCGATTCCAAGACCTGGTACTCGTCATAGGCATTGTGGTTCTGTTCCAAAATGGACATCCTTTTTCCGGGCTCCAAATGCACATGGCCCGAAGTCTGGTCCACCTGTCCTGACAATATCTTCAAAAAAGTGGACTTTCCGGCACCATTGGCGCCAATGATGCCATAACAGTTACCGTGTGTAAAGGTCACGTT
Source organism: Flagellimonas baculiformis (assembly GCF_033441575.1). Classification (NCBI taxonomy): domain Bacteria; kingdom Pseudomonadati; phylum Bacteroidota; class Flavobacteriia; order Flavobacteriales; family Flavobacteriaceae; genus Flagellimonas; species Flagellimonas baculiformis. The sequence goes on along the minus strand of NZ_JAUZVW010000012.1, from coordinate 98,943 downwards.
GACCTCATCGAACAACACTCTTTTGCCAAACTGTACGGATAAATTGGATACTGATAACATGCAACTATTTTATTTTTTGCAAAAGTAGCCAAATCCAAACCCAATTTCTAATTTATGTACACCTTATTGACCGTCATGCAAATAGGACAATGCAACTTTTAACTACCCATTAACAGGGTCGGGGCATGGGTATTCTTACTTTTGATTGATTAAATGGATGGTTCCCTATATATGGTTAGATTTTTACTCGGCCTCTCCTTATTGTCCTTTTTCGCCTGTTCAGATAAATCTGGAGAGTGCTCACCGGTTTTTTTTGGTGGACAAATCGTAAATCCCACGAGCGATTATGTTGTTCTCTACCACGATGATGCCTATGTGGACTCGGTAAAATTGGATGCCGACAACCGTTTTTCCTTCCAACTTGAAGGGATAGAGGAAGGGCTTTATCATTTTGACCATTCACCAGAACTCCAATATGTATATCTAAAAGAAGGGGACAGTCTCTTGGCCCGATTAAATACCGTCGAGTTTGATGAGACCCTTGTTTTTTCCGGTAAAGGGAGCGAGATCAACAATTTTATGATTGAAATGTTCCTTACCCATGAAAGGGAGGAACCCTTGATCCAAGAATACTATCTTCTTGATCCAGAGGATTTCAGCAAGAAAATCGACTCCCTACGTGCTATCAAAATGCATCAATTGAAGGAGTTTGCCAATGATTATGACCTGTCGGAACGTGACATGGAAATGGCAGAGGCCTCCATTGATTACAGCACCTACATCAACAAGGAAAAATACCCCTTTTACCACAAGAAAAAAACCGGCGAAGACACGTTCCATGACCTGGACGAATCGTTCTATGCCTACCGGAACAGTATCGACCTCAACAACAAGGACCTCACCTACTACAGGCCGTATTTCAATTTCATGAAGTTGCACTTTGGCAACTTGTCCTACATGACCTGCATGGAAAGCTGCACTTCGGAAAAAAAACCCGTGAGCGACCATTTGCATTTCAACAAGCATAAACTTGCGATGGTGGACAGTCTGGTCAATGAGGTGGGCCTAAGGGACATTCTGTTCAGGAACATCGCCATAGATTACCTGTTGAAGGAGCGCAATCCGAACGAAGAATGCGAAGTGTTCATCGACAAGTTCCGCTCCCTGTCCTCCAACGAGGAGCACAAAGAGGAGATAGACCTGTTGTACAATGCCATCAAAAACCTTCAGCCCAACGCCAAGGTTCCCAACCTTGTTCTCAGGGATATGGAAAACAATGTGGTCCAACTGAAGGATGTGGTGAACAAAAAAGAAAATACGGTCATTTATTTCTGGACGGCTTCCCAAAAGCGCCATTTCAGGAATATCAACCAACATATCGATACCCTTTCAAAAAAATACCCTAACCACAATTTTGTGGGCATCAATCTAAAGACAAGTTATCCGCAGTGGAAAATATTGGTCGAAGAATATGGTTTGGACCAAAGCAGTCAATATTATGGGGTAAACTTCAAGGAAATCCAGACCAATATGGTGGTGGATGGCCTGAACAAATGCGTGATCACCAAGGATACGCTGGTCGTGGACGGATTTGCCAACCTCTACACTTCACTATAATAAACCTTTGGTTATTTGTTATTGAGTTATTCTGTGACTTGGTTCAAGCTTGAAATAATTTACAATCCCATATTCAGAAAGTTTGCCCCGCAACCAGTAGGCAACATATAAAAAGCCCCGATTTCTCAGGGCTTTATTTTATTATCGATGTCGATTTCCTTTAGGAATTTCCTTTTTTGTAATCTTCCAAGAACTTGGCCAGACCTATATCGGTCAATGGGTGTTTCAACAATCCTTCGATGGAAGATAATGGGCCTGTCATCACATCGGCACCAATCTTGGCACAATCGATCACGTGCATGGTGTGGCGGATGGATGCTGCCAATATCTGTGTTTCAAAGGCATAGTTATCATAAATGAGCCTGATCTCTGAAATAAGATTGAGTCCGTCCGTGGAAATATCGTCCAAACGTCCCAAAAATGGGGACACATAGGTGGCTCCGGCCTTGGCGGCCAATAGGGCCTGTCCTGCTGAGAACACCAAGGTACAATTGGTACGGATGCCCTTGTCCGAGAAATATTTCAATGCTTTTACACCATCTTTGATCATCGGGATCTTGACCACAATCTGCTCGTGCAGTTCGGCCAGTTCCTCACCTTCTTTGATCATTCCTGCCAAATCGGTGGCCACCACTTCGGCGGAGACATCGCCTTCAACAATGTTGCAGATATCCACATAGTGTTTTAGGATATTGTCCTTCCCTGTGATTCCTTCTTTGGCCATCAACGAAGGGTTGGTGGTGACACCGTCCAACACCCCTAATTCTTGTGCTTCTCTAATTTGGTCTAGATTGGCCGTATCAATAAAAAACTTCATTTTTAACTATTTATATGTGATTTTTCAAGAAGTGTAAAGCTACAACTTATAATGGTTGAGCAGCAACTTTTCATATACTTTATCGGGCAGCAGTCTTTTTAGGGTAAGGGAAAACTTCTGCAAAAAAGCCCCGACCGGATTGTGCACTTTGGGCCGCTTTTTATTGATGATCGAATATATGGCCTTCGCCACTTGTTCGGGGTCTCCCCCACTGTCCACGTCCCCGTTTATGGAATCAATGGTTTTCGCATAGTTGTCCTCATACGGGGAGCCGTCCAAAACCGGGGCATGGTACCTACCTGCGGCAATATTGGTAGCGAAATCGCCCGGGGCCACATTGGTAATGGTCACCCCAAAATCCTTGGTTTCCATACGAAGTGCCTCGGTAATGAGTCCCAGCGCACCTTTGGTGGCCGAGTAGAACCCTCGGAACGGCAATCCCATATATCCTGCAATGGAGGTAATGTTCACAATGGTTCCCCCTCCTTGTTTGCGCATTTGGGGCAACACGGCCTTCATCATGTGCACAGGGCCATGGAAATTGGTATCGAACACTTTTAGGATCTCTTCGTGCGGCGTCTCTTCTATGGGGCCGGTAATGCCCACTCCCGCGTTGTTGATGAGCACATCCAATCGGCCTTCCTTGGAAATGATATGGGAGACTGCATGTTGTATGCTGTCCACATCCCTTACATCCAACTGGATAAGGTCAAAAACATCAAAATTAGGATAATTGGCCGGAGTCCTTGTAGTACCGTACACCTTGTACCCTTTTGTGGTCAAAAAGGTTCCTATGGATTTGCCGATGCCGGACGAACCTCCGGTGATCAATACTACTTTTTTTTCCATGATAGCTGAGTTCAGGGAACAAAAAACGGCAAGCTACCTACATCGCACCGCTACGACCGCATACCCTTGCTGCGTTCCCACCCTGGGGGATTCTGCAGGAGCTGGTCGTGTAGGACTTGCCGACTGCAAATATACGACCTTTTAAATTTGTGACAATCCCAATTCATTCTTAATTTCGACCTCCAAGGATCAAAACCATGAAACACACACAACGGATGATGTTCAAATTAGCTTCGTTTTTGGGATTGCTGCTCTTCTTTTTGGGCTGCGGGGGGAATACCGATCCCGCCAAGCATTTTTCCATCCAACTGGAAAACAAGACCCTACAGCAAAACCAAAAGGTAGGGGTCTCCATCCATAACAAAAAAGAGATCGAGATTTCCAACATCCGCTATTTTATGGACGGAAAAGAGCTCGCTCTGGAAAATGGCCAATTGACCATGGACCTCCCCCATTTGGGCAACAAAGTTTTGACGGCCAAGTTCGATATCGAAGGAGAAACCGTCGAAATCGAGGAAAGCTTGAAACTGTTGGCCGCCTCGGCCCCTGAGGTCTATACCTATGAAATCGTGAACACTTACCCGCACGACCCAAAGGCCTATACACAAGGACTGGAATTCCACAACGGGATCCTCTATGAAAGTACCGGAAAAAGAGGTGAATCTAGCGTAAGAAAGGTCAATTTTGAGACGGGAGAGGTCCTGCAGCAGATTGAAATGGACAATACCATCTTTGGCGAGGGCATCACCTTGATGAACGACAAGCTCTACCAATTGACCTGGCAAAGCGGTATGGGCTATGTGTACCATATTTCCAATTTTGAGAAGATCAAGAACTTCTCCTATGGCAAAAGTCCACAGGGTTGGGGCCTCTGCAACGATGGCAAAAAAATCTACAAGAGCGACGGTACCGAAAAAATCTGGTTCTTGGACCCAGAGACGCTTGAAGAAACGGGCCATATAGAGACCGTGACCAACAAATCCATATTCAATATGGCCAATGAGTTGGAATATGTGGACGGAAAAATCTATGCCAATGTGTATCAAAAAGAGAGCATGATGATCATTGATGCCACTTCCGGGGCCATCGAAGGGGTCATCAACTTTGGCGGGTTGAAAGGCAAGGTTTCCAAAGGGGCCGAGTGGGACGATACTAATTCGGTACTGAACGGTGTGGCCTACCATCCCGAGCGAAAAACTTTTTTTGTCACCGGGAAGAACTGGGACAAACTCTTCGAGGTCACCATCCGAAAAAAGGACTGATGCAAGTTTTCTCAGAAATATTTGATGTGGCCGTGGACGATCTTGACGACCTGAACCACGTGAACAACATCAGGTATGTGGAATGGATCCAGGACATTTCCAAGAAACATTGGGAACAGGTCACCAATGAAGATATGCAAAAGGAAATGATCTGGGTGGTCCGGAACCACAATATTTCCTACCTCAAATCCGCCGTACTTGGCGATACGGTAGAAGTGACCACGCACATTGAGGCAAGTAAAGGTCCACTGTCCATCAGGGCCGTTGAGATCAAGAACCATAAAACAGGTGAACTGATGGTCAAGAGCACCACGGAATGGTGCCTTTTGGATGCTAAAACCTTCCGTCCCAAGCGTGTGCCTGAATCTGTCCAGGAACTGTTCAGATAACCAATTTTGAACTGGCAGTCTTCAAAACAAGCATAATTTTTGCGCAATTCTCCTACCACTGCTGCAGGCAGAACGTTTGAATCCTAATTTCCATAAAATTTTTGTAGAAAACCTGTCCTAAAAATTGGGGTATCTACATTATTCATTGAAAAATCAAACTCATCAAATAGTAACTCAAGCTTTTTTGTTTCCTCTATTATCAAACATTTATCTTTAATAGCCTTTCTAAGATGATTAATCTGCCTAAAAATTTTATTTACTTGAATTGAAGTTTTCTGTAATACATCAAAAAGCTCTGTTTTATTTATTTCTTCCATTATCTTGTAAATTCTGACACTAACTAGCGAAGGAATCTCAACTAACAATTTTCTAGTTCATCTATTTTTCTTTTCCACATATCTTTATCAAAAACAATTTTATACTTGGACACCAACTCATCATATAATTTCTTCTCAGATTCAATTACTCTTTTGCAAAAATTCAATTCCTCTTCTTTTGATAGTTTTATTGGCTCTGCAGGATAGTCATCATTATATGTCGATTGATAAATAAAATCCAATGCTCGTATCTCATTTTTTAAATCTTGACTTATTGGCAAAACATCAACGTTAACATTTTTTACCCTTGACATATCGTTGGGAGTTTCATAAAGCCAAATAGGAGAACAGAAATATTCAAACAGATACATTATTTTTTTCATAACTTTTTAAAATTATTTAGTTGCAGATTTCATATTTGCACCTACAACATACCCATTACTTCCTGTTGTAATGGCGATTCGTTGTTTATTTCCTTGATAAATCAATTCGTATATAGGTCGACCGTTCCCAGAACCTTGATAACCTACAATCTTATTTTTCTTAAGCGCTTGCAAAATGAAATCCGAGATATCGGTTTCGCTAATTCCCGCATCAATAAATTCTTGTTTGTGTCTTAAAATATGTTCAAATCCAGAGGAAGTATTGCCTTTTTCAAGAAAAATAATTTTGTCCTTATTATTTTTAAATATCCACATTAAATCAGCTTCTGTAAATTTTACCCCTGAAGCTCTGAGTTCTGCAATCAAAGCTTCGTCCAGTAAATTACCTACATCATCAGCACCTCCCAACCGCAACACCTCATCCTGTAGCTTGGTGGATCTTTTAAGCGTTTGGTACAGCAAATCCGCACCTGTGGCAGAGATCAAGCCCAACTCTATCCAAGTGCCTGCCCTTTGCCAATCTAGAGCTGGCGAACAAAATAGTTACAACTTAAGCTGTTATCAGAATCTTACCGTACGATTGAAGAATTCCATACCAACACACTTCACATTTCTTTCTGACTTTTGATAAATTACTCTCAATTTCCCCAAAATACTCAGGATTATCATAAACACTTTCAAAAAAGTTAAATTGCCCTCTACTTAACTGTCTCCCTTTATTTAATTTTGGCGTATCAAAAAAAACATTGATTTTATTTCTAAAATTTTCTAATAATTTCCCTTCTGAATTATTCATTGAAAAATCAAACTCATCAAATAGTAACTCAAGCTTTTTTGTTTCCTCTATTATCAAACATTTATCTTTAATAGCCTTTCTAAGATGATTAATCTGCATAAAAATTTTATTTACTTGAATTGAAGTTTTCTGTAATACCTCAAAAAGCTCTGTTTTATTTATTTCTTCCATTATCTTGTAAATTCAACTATAACCAAATCATTATTTATCTCTGTTACATTAGCATTGACAAAACCATTTTCTAAGGCTCTTTTTCCTGTCCAAGTTTCAAAAGCAGCTTCACTTTTTGTCATAGTTTTCCTAGCTTCCCAATATTTTATTAAGTTATCGGAGCTTCCGTTTGAATAATTAGGATTTTTACCTTCCCACCTGCCTTTAAATCCTTGATAATTTGTTCCAACACCATCATAATGTTTAAAAACATCATCAAAAATAACTTTACCTACTCCTTTTCCTTGCACTTGGTCGAGCAACAAATCTATTTCAATAAAACCATTTTCAATTTCTGCAGATAATCCTGTAATGTTAACAATATTACCATCAGGTTTAGTCCATTTAAATGTATATTCAATTTTTCCTGAACTTGTAGTTTGTCTATATAATCTACCAAACAAACTCCCATCCACATTCATAAACTCAGCTATTTTTCCTGTGAGTGATGGTGTATAATTATCAACAATTTTAACCAAAGGAATATCATCCACGGCATTAGTCAATCCCAACCGCAAAACCTCATCCTGCAGCTTGGAAGATTTTTTTAGCGTTTGGTACAGCAAATCCGCACCTGTGGCAGAGATCAAGCCCAACTGCACCCAACCGCTTACTTTTTGCCAATCATGGCAAAGGGCAATATCAAGATGCTTTTATTTTATATTTTATTTCATTTATTGATTCTTTCAGATGTTCAATTTCCTCAGCATCTAAAAACTCATCTAGTTTAACTGGTTTTAATTTTTCCATATGTGAATAAAACAAATCAACCAAATTAGGTTTGACTACCTTATTTAAAGAAAAATTGACTTCCATGTATTGGATTAAGCATATAAAGTTGTTCAGTATATTTTCTTCTTCTGGAAGAAACCAAAAATCCTCGAATACTTGATGAATTGCACTCTCTATTGGAATTCCTTGTGCAATTGAATTAAAAAAAGCTCTATAAAACGCTGTTATTAGTTGAAAATATTTCCAATTCCCCATTCTTAAAAATCATTTAATATCAACTAACTTGTTAACTACCAGTCTATTTCTCCTTTATCCCTTAATTCTCTGATTTTTGAGCCGACCATTGAACCAAGTAAAAATATCTTGTCTATGGAAATAGTAGAGACATCTATGTAGCTAAACATCACACCATCAATATCGATAGATTCTTTATAAACTATATTCTCTTTATAAACTTTATTAAAGAGATGTACTAAATCTTGAATCAACTGGTAATCTCCAGTTGCTATATGCAATATACCTTCGGTTCTATCTAACTCCATCAATTAAAATTAATTTTAAATTTGGGAACATCTCACTAAACTGTTGAAGAACTCCTTGACAGGAGGTACAATAAGTTCGTTCAGATATTACTTTAATTTCTCCAGTAATATTAGGATACGTGTTGCCTTTAACCCCTCCTAAGTCGTCGGCCAATTTATTGAGCATTTTGTATTCCGAATCTGTATTTCTGATCCAACCTCCAACTTCTGTAGCATCAAAAATTTGTGGTTCTGTAATCGGGTCGGCTGTACCACTACTCCAAAGTTTATTATCTATAGAGTTTCCATTTATATTTCCTTCCACATAACCAAAATTTCCACTAGATGGTTTGTTTATTGACATCCTATGATTAGCTATTCTTGTTGTCGCATCAGCTATTTCATTTGCGTTACCTCTTCTTACTACACCCACAAAGCCCTCTAAAAACTCATCCCCCTTATTAGTCAATCCCAACCGCAGCACCTCATTCTGTAGCTTGGAAGATTTTTTAAGCGTCTGGTACAGTAAATCCGCACCTGTGGCGGATATCAATCCCAATTGCACCCAACCGCTTACCTTTTGCCAATCCTGGCACAACTCATTGTCTTCCCCATTACAAGCCACATCCGCTGCCGTGGCCATAATGTCCGCAGAGGCCAGGGCTATCCTAAAGGCCTTGGCCAAATTGGAGGTTGCCGTAAAGGCCAGTTTAAGCTCGGCAACGCCAAAGGCCAAGGAGGCCACGTCCACCGCCACCATCATCTGCCTAAAAGTGCGTTCCTCTTCCTTTTTCACCACTCCCTTGAGCAGTAGCAGATAGGGAATCTCCAAGGCTTCGCCCTCTACCGTGAAAATACTGAATATATCCGTGTAGGGCACCACCACCTCCGAATTATGATAACTGGTATTGTACCCCGCCGCATTGGTGTCCAACGTCAACTGAAAGGCACCCACCGAGTCCCTTGCTATATGGTATCGGGTAAAGATGTTGCCTGTGGAAATCTCCTGTATGGCCACTGTACCACCATAGGGCAATTTCACAACTGACCTGTACCGCTCCACCATGGTGCACAGGGCAAAGGTCAACAGGTCCGACTCCGCACCGTCCACACTTTTAAAAAGCCTAACAAGGTCCAATTGTCTGTAAAGGCCAGCTTGCTCCAAAATGTGGGCATCTTCATATTCTTCCAACAAACGGATTACCAGTTGTTCTTGCAGTCCATCGGTGGTGGTTTCATCCACGAGACTATTGATCAGTGGCAGTCTTTGCGAAGTGGTGAAGGCCTCAATTTCACACTTTGGGAGCATGGTCAACAATAAATGGGCATCATCATATTTTTTGCTGGCCATTTTAGTGTGCAGTTCCCTTGTGAGGTTGGTGTAATACAACGCATTGCCTGCTGGTGGGGAAGCCAAGAATGTATTCACGAAGGTGCTGCGGTCATCCGCACTCTTAAAACACAGTTGAAGTGAGTTGCTGCCCTTCATTATGCGGTCCGTTGTATTGAAGGTCAAGGAAAACCCTTCATATTCCAGTTCCCGGCCCTCAAAGACTTTTGTGGTTTCTTGGGCATATTCCGTGGCAACCAACTTTTTGCCATGGTTCTCCTTTTTCTTTTTGAACTTGACCACCAGATCTTTAAGGCCCAATTCGTCCAAGTTTCCCCCTGCTGGTGCGAGCGTCCGGCTCGTATCTTTAATCTCTATGTTATGTCAAAGAACTTTTATATAATTATTAACACAATCTCTTACTCATTTTCGGCACCAGCCCAGAGGCTCGCGCTAGCGGGGGAGGCTCTTATTTTTAAAAATTTTAGAAGCTTCCTTCATTCCTGTATTTCTCTTCTAAAGCTGCTAATTTGTAACCCAACCCAAAGACATCAGAAGGTTGATATTTTGTTACTTTCAGAGTACAAAAAGGCACTTCATCATAAATAGTTTCTGTAATCTCAAAATCAGTTCCTCTAAATTTATTGTGATTTTCAACGGCTGCTTTTAATATATCAGGAAAAGTAACCATTATTTTAAACTCCAACTCTTTATTTGACTCCATCTATTAACGTTATTTCTACATTAGGGAACATATCGCTAAACTGCTGTATTACACCTTGACAAGAAGCACAATAAGGATTCTCTGATACTATTTTTACGAACCTGTAAAACCTCTTTTTACCAGTCGATTTCTCCTTTTTGCCTAAAATGTTGTGAAGTAGAGCCAAATTGATAACCAAGAGCAAAAATATCTGACATTTTATATTTTGTCACTTTAATTCTTGCAAATACAACTTCATCATAAATAAATTTTACAATTTCAAAATCTGTCTTATATGTCTTATTGTAGTTCTCAATACTTTTTTTGATAAGTACATCATCTCCTGTAATAATTTCAAATTCCAAAGGCTTATCTAATTCCATCGATTAATATTATTTCAATATTTGGGAACATCTCACTAAACTGTTGAATAATGCCCTGACATGAGGCGCAATATGGGTTCTCTGACACTATTTTTAAAGTGCCTGTCACATCTGAATAAGTCTTTCCTTTTACGCCTCCTAAATCATCAGCTAGCTTGTTCAGCATTTTATATTCTGAATCAGTATTTCTAAGCCATGTTGTGCCATTACTTCCCGTAACATGAATAGCATCAAAAATTTGAGGCTCAATATCAGTATTAGCAGGACCACTCTTCCATACTTTATTATCAACCCCATTTCCTTTTACAGTGCCTTCCAAGTAGCCATAATTTCCTCCTCCGGTTTTTCCAGTTCTGTAATCCCTAATTTTATTTAGGGCATCTTTTATTTCGTCAACCGAGGCAAGTTTTGTTTCGTTTAGCGAACCTATCAGGTTTGTATTATCCGCACAGCTCCTCAACGCATTTACAAAAGATTGCTTCCTGCTTTCTTTCAATCCATCAAAAGCACTTTGTATAGCATCATCAGAGATATTGGGATTCGCTTTTCTAAAAGCATCTACAGCAGTGATATTATCAATATTTCGCAAAGAAGCTTTACCATTCGATAAGACCTTCCAACTCTCCACCAACTCAGGATTCGCCGCAATTGCCTCGGCAAATTCCTTGTCCGTAAGGTCATCACTCAGCTTTTTAAGCTGTGCGGCATCCAAGTCCAATCGCTTAAGAACGTCCACCAACCGCTCGGTAGCCTCCTTGGAGAACTTTACCAAAACGGTGGTGCCATTGGCTAATTTAACAATTTTCCCCGCATTCTTAACCGTGGTGGCATATACCAAGGGTATGGTGGAGGCAAAAGAAATGGCTGCACTGGCACCGTCGCCCTCAATGGTGTACCATACTCCATTGGCTATATCAAAGACCTCCCCGGCCACGGGCACCATGCCCGCGGCATCCAACACCAAATGCCCTGCCGCAGAGCTAAATACCTGCCCAAAAAGGTAATCGAGGGCCGCTGCGGTGTCCACATCGTACCCCGGCACGGCAATGGGCTCCCATCTTCCGTTGCCCCTATTGTACTGGTAGCGGTGTAGAATTAATTAAACCAAAAAACAAAATATTACGGCATAAAAAAGATCGACAGATGTGAGGCTTACTATTAAAAATTGAGCTTTTTAGGCTTATAATTGATAGAATATCGATTTCCCATCATAAACATAAATTCAGGCTTTATCTTATCTTCACTAACCTCTATAGTAGCTAACCCAACTTCATGTTCTTCGTAATTGACTAATTCATAATCAGCATTTGATTGTAAATTCACATAGTCTATTGCTTTTTCTAAAGCTTCTCTACTATCAACTGGAACTGTAAATTTGATTTTTTTGCTCTCCATCATTTAATCCCATCAATTAAAACAACCTTAATATTCGGGAACATTTCATTGAAATTTTGAATAATACCTGAACATGAAGTACAGTAAGGTATTTCAGAAATAATTTTTATCTCTCCCGCATGAGAACTAAATACATCTCCCACCTTTGCATTAGGCTCTAACTTTCGAGCCATATCATTTAACATTTTATATTCAGAATCAATATCTCTCAACCATGATGCTCCACTGCTACCAGTTGCATTTTGTGCTGACCATACTGGTGCCTCTGTCAATGGGGTATCGTTTGCACCGCTTACCCACTTAGGGTTGGAAGACAATTGACTAGCTGGTGTTCCATTAATCGTGCCATCTAGTGCTCCAACATTTGTTGAACTACTTACCGATGGGTTATTTTTTCTAAAGTCTCGCAAACTATTCAGTGCGTCTTTTACTTCATCTGGATTAGCTAATCTTTTATTAGTCAAAGACAGCACATTGTTATCTGCAACATTTTTTAATCCATTAAGATACGCTTGTCTTCTGGATGATTTCAGACTAGTGAGTGCATTTTTAATTGCTTCATCTGAAACATTGGGATTCGCTTTTTTGAATGCGTCCAGTGCATCTAAATTATCAACATTCTTTCTTAACGTATTACTAACGCCAGCTTCATCTAAGAACTTCCAAATATCGACCAACTCAGGATTCTCCGCAATTGCCTCGGCAAATTCCTTGTTCGTAAGGTCATCGCTCAGCTTTTGGAGCTGTGCGGCATCCAAGTCCAATCGCTTAAGAACGTCCACCAACCGCTCGGTAGCCTCCTTGGAGAACTTTACCAAAACGGTGGTGCCATTGGCTAATTTAACAATTTTCCCCGCATTCTTAACCGTGGTGGCATATACCAAGGGTATGGTGGAGGCAAAAGAAATGGCTGCACTGGCACCGTCGCCCTCAATGGTGTACCATACTCCATTGGCTACATCAAAGACCTCCCCGGCCACGGGAACCATGCCCGCGGCATCCAACACCAAATGTCCTGCCGCCGAGCTAAATACCTGCCCGAACAAATAGTCAAGTGCCGCTGCGGTGTCCACATTGTATTCAGGCACTTCTATGGGATCCCATTTTCCGTTGCCCCTATTGTACTGGTAATGTATCATCCAACCGTTTTCTTGGTCGGCAATGGAGTACACATGCGCCACGCTGCCGTCCATGGCCACCACTTTGCGTAAAAAGCCGCCATAGCCAAAGGGGTTGTAGGCTCCCATAACGTATTCGGCAAACCCATCGTAGTCCAACGGGGGCAAGCAAGTAGTGTAACCCTGCTTTTCAATGGGGAGCAGGTCCCATTGTACATCGCCCCAATCCGTAACCAAGGTTCCTTCTCCCGTTGTGTTCAGGTTGGTCGGTTGGAAGTGACCTTCCAACAACAGATGACTACAACCCAATCCTTGGTCTATTGTCCTAACAAAAATGTTGTTAGGGTCGGGCAGTGCCCCAAAATCGTAGGGTGCTGAGTCCGTATTGATTTTATAGCCCGTAAACTCATTTCCCTTTTTATGGGCTTTGTACTCCCCTGCTTTGGGGCCATCCTCAATGGTAAAGCTCTGTAAGGCGCCATAGGCGGTAATCCCGTTTTTTACCTTATAATATTCTACAGGGACCTCTCCAGACAATGCCACGGGCACTCCTGCCGGCGACAGATAGACCACGATGTTTGTTTCGGTGGTTCCTTCGAGTGCAAGGGCATCTTCGGGGTCAAATGCAATTTCATCGGCGTTGGATGAGGCGTTTCGGTAACTCTCCGCCTCTTGTATACTTGCCTCAAGGTCGTTGTAGGCCTGTTGTTGGTTCGCCGTGTTGTAGCCTTCGGGGTTGGGCCCTCCCTGGGTGGCTTCGTCTATCAAGTCTTGGCTGGCGGCATTATAGGCATTGTGGTTGGCGGCGAGTTGGTTCCTTACATTTTGCGGAATGGTTTCATCGGCCAATAATTCCTTCACATAACTGTCCTGCTGCTCGTTTTCAGTTTGCAGTTGCTCAATTTGTTCCGGGGTTCCCGTAAAGTTTTGCAGCAGCTCCCGTATGGACGAAGCAAGCTCCACGACGGCTCCCCCAAATTCCCCCACCGTCTGCACCACATCGCCCGTGTCCACAATATTGCCCATGGTGGGGTCGAACTCGGTGATCACGGTGCCCTGTGCAAGCTGCCTATCGGTGTTTACCAATATATTGGTAAAGTGCACGGCCAGTTTTATGTTGTTCAAATACGGTAAACGGGTATGGCCCCTGCCGGTGAAGTAGCCGTTGCCACCGCTCACCTCGGTGACCACCACTTGGAAATCCCCCGCCGTAAAGCTCTCGCCCACACCCAAGTCGGGGAGTGGGTCCTGGTTGGCAATGTCCACATCGGGCGACATCCCGCACTGATATAGGTCATCCTCCTCGGTCTGCAAGTGGGTCGTAAATTGCCGTATGGGGCTCCAATCGCTCTCGGCCACGGTGCAGGTCTTTTTCAACTGGTATTCGTATGTGGTGCCCGCCCTTAGGTCCCACAAAGTGGTCCAGTTGGCCGTGGTGCGGTTCAGGAACCACTGGTTGCCATCCCCCTTGGCCCGGTAGCGCACAGTGAACCGCGGCACCTCGGTGCTGGGGTCGTCCCACAGCACATTGGCCTGATGGGCGCCCTTTATCTCATGTCGTATCCCATGGGGCACGTGGCAGCCTTCTATATGCTTGAACGAAAAAATTTGGCTATGCCCTTGGTTCTCGAACATACCGATGTCCTCCGCCCCTTGCTTGGCCTTGGCCCTCACCCGCCATGCGTAGGTCCTGTTCGGAAGCAACATAGGGTCACTTGGCCCGTACACATAGGTGGTGGCACTGGTCGTGGCCGTGAAAAGGGGATTGGAACCCAAAAAGGCGGCCTGTGGGTCCAATGCGTTGTCCCATATCTCCACCAGACTGAGATCGTACTCCACTTGGCCCACATTGATGTGCCGTGGCGTCCACTGGAACACGATGTTCTGTGGGCTGCGCTCCACCAGATCGCTGTCGTTCTGGGGCAGCACCAACAACGGCGGACTGTTCTTGAACACATTTAGGATGGTACAGGCATTGTTGGAGAGGCGTTTGCCCGTGAGCACATCGAAGACCTCAAAACAGACCTGGTAGGCCCCATCCGGGATAGGGGCCCCATACGCATTGGGCGATATGCCTTCCAGATTGGCAAACTCAAAATAAGGGGCGAGCAGGGTGTGGTCCAACACGATGGGCAGTCCCCCTTCCAAAAAGAGCGGTGCGGCCCCGACAACGGTTTCCCGCCCGGTAAAACCTATACCGTTCCCATTGAAGGACACCTGTAGGCGTACCTGCCTGTTGGAAATCTGCAGGTCGTTCAGTACGATCTGCACGCGCAAAGGGCCGTTCAGGGTGTTGGTATTGGCAAAATCCGAAAAATGTACGGGCGTGGGCGGAGTGGACTGGGCCAGTACCTGAACGGGATAGGATTGGGCGGTTGCTGCTACGGTGAGCAGTAGGCAAAAAACGGAAATCATTGCTTTCCGTGCCCTTTTCATGGATAGTGTTCTCATAAGTAGGTCTTGTTTGGATGGAACTGTCCTTGTGCGGATGAATATAGGATGTTAAAAGACAAACAAAGCATCCAATTGACGGATGCTCCATTTGAGTTGAGGAAAACCCTTTCCGATCTGACGGATGGAGGATTCCCACAAAATGAGACATCAACACAAAATTCCTTTCCAAAACCTTCCGCCCCAAGCGTGTGCCTGAATCTGTACAGGAACTGTTCAAATAACCAATTTTGACCTGGCAGTCTTCGAAGCAAGCATAATTTTTGTGCACTTCATCGAATTCTGGAGTGTTCCCTGCCAAAAATCCTTCCTATTATTTTGATTCTATGGTTCGTCGTCGTAACATAGTATGAAATCAACACTTCAACCAAATGAACTTAGTAAAAACCACACCAAACTTCACCACTGTTTATACATGCTCATCCAGCGTGTTGCCCCATCAACGAACTTGCTTTGACACGCATTCAAAAATTAGGTCGGGTCAAGCATAGATTTGTTGCAGGTCGTTAGCTTTTAACGAAATTTTAAGGTTTTTTGTAAGAAAACAACCCGTTTTAAGGAGAAACCCATAGTTTTTTTAAGGGAAAACTGTAATGAGTTTTTTGAACTCGTTAGTAACTTGCACTCAGCATTTTGCGCATGGAATATACCTATAACATCATCGACCACAATGCAGCGACCAAGCTTCAGTTGCAACTCTATTTGGAGGAGTACGAAGATTTGACCTGCACCGGTGTGGCCGCATCCGCAGCAGAAGGTTTGGACTCCATTTTGAAGTTCACCCCGGATCTGGTGCTGATCAATCTTGGGGAAGATGGCATGGAATATTTTCAAATGGTCACCGAACTGAACCAGTACATGCAGTCCCTCCCCCTTATCATAGGATATTCCACTTCTAAAAAATATGCCTACAACGCCATCAAGAGTGGTTTTTTTGATTACTGGATCCTTCCCCACAACGAATTCGATGTAAGGAAGACCATCCTGCGCCTCCGCAAAAGGCATCCCAAACAGGACATGCCGTCCACCATCTGCCTCAAATCCTACAACGATTATAGGTACCTGGACACCAAGGATATCCTTTATCTGAAATCCGACAACAACACCACGGATTTTTTCATGAGGGACGGCAGCACCATCAGTGCCTTTAAAACATTGAAATCTTTCGAGGACAAGCTCCCAAAATCATTCATCCGCATCCATCAGAGCTACATCCTGAACAGCAGGTATGTGTCCCGCATCAATTACGGCAAGTCCATCTGCACCCTGAAGCACGGGAATGAGGAAGAGCTCCCCTTTTCCAAGACCTACAAGGACAAAATAGACAATTTGAAGGAAATGCTGTCCAAAACCTCTGCAAAGGCCCTCAACTGACAAAATTCTAACAGTTTACTGCAAAATTCTTGCAGAATCCCTACAGATTCTAAATTCCCTTTTTCCTCATACCTCCCGCGATGGGTGTTGGATAATTTTGGCATGGACAAACCAATTTAATTAACACCCTAAAACCTAATATTATGAGAAAACTACTAAGTATTTTGGCCCTTGCACTATTGACCGTTGGATTCTACTCTTGCGAAGCGGAAACCGACATCCAGGATACCGAAGCTCTTTTTGAGCAAATGGACCAAAGTGCCACGGATGGCCAGCACTCAAATGATGATGACCGTGGTGATGAAGAGGGCTTGAACTAATTATCACATCTCTGGATGAACAACCTCATACGATTATCACTTTTAGTATTTTTTTTGGGCGGGACACTGTTCTGCTATAAAGATGAACCACGTAAAGTCATAAAGGGAGATACAAATAGAGCTACTGCACTCGAAGAAAAAGTCAACGGGCGGACATTCTGGGACATACGTCAAAATAGAATATTCCGTTTGAAGCAGAGTGCCAATGACGATCGCACCTTATGATTGAAATATAATTATTAAACAAAGCCCCATCCCCTGAAAAGGTCTGGGGCTTTTTTAGTACCTTGTATCAACAATAAACCATCCAATACACCATTGAAGAACTGGGCATTTATAGCTATCGTGTTGGTTTTCTGGGGATGTGCCAAGTCACCTTCGGACAATGCCACCATTGCTCCCGACCCCAAAACAGATGCCGTCAAGCATTGGCTCCAAATGGCCAAGGACAGTGCCCAATTGCCCATTGAAACACGGAAACAGTTCCTGGAAAATGCCAAGAACGAAGCCTTTGCATTGACCAATGACACCCTCATATTGCAGCAATTGTCAAACATTTCACTCGCCTACAAAAACTTGAAGGATTCCCTAGGCTTTAGGGAGACCAACAAGCAGGTGATGATGATGTCCCAAGAAACAAACATGTACACCCCTCTGGGCAATTCGCATTGGGATTTGGCGTCCTTCTTCAAATCCTATGGAGCCTTGGACAGTGCTTTTTACCATTATAGAAAGGCCTTGAACAGCTTTGAAAAACTCCCTAAGAGCAGCTCGTCCGATATGCTAAAAGGCAGGATGTTGTACAGCATGGGCCAGATCCAAGATTCCTACAAGGATTATTTGGGAGCAGAAATCAGCATTACCTCAGCCCTTCGGATTTTTGATGGCTTAGATGACACCATGAGGATTTACAACTGCTATAATCTGTTGGGTATTATTTCCAGTGGCATGGGGAACAGTGAAAAATCTTTAGAGTATTTTGAGAAAGCTAGTACGTATTTAGAAAAACTAAAATCTCCAAATAGAATAGAAGCTGTATGGCAAAACCAAAATAACATAGCCGGTGAGCTTTTACGAAAAGAAGATTATATTTCGGCCAAAACCTCTTTTGAAGGATTACTGAATAATGAGAATCTTATAAATGGAAACATAGAAATTTATTCATTGGCCCTTACAAGTCTTGCATACAGTATTTTTAAGACAGGTGGCAATTTTGATGAAGTGGAACAATTGCTTAAAAAAGCAATGAAGGTAAATGATAGTACTAACCAACTGTACCATCAAGCCCGCACCAAACAATACTATGCCGAACTCTTGGCCGCCAAGGGCGACACCACCAATGCCCTGCAATATGCCAAGGAATCCAGGGCGGTGGCCAGGGAGACACACAACAACGATCGGCTATTGGAAGTCTTGCAACTGCTCACCCAATTGGACAAGGCCAATGCAGCCGCCTACGCCAATACCTATTACGAACTCAATGAGGTCATCAAGGAAGAGGAGCGTACCAAACGTGACAAATTTGCCCGCATCCGTCTGGAGACCGATGAGATCCTGGAGGAGAATGTGATCCTGTCCCGAGAGCGGCAACTGTGGGCAGGGGTCGTGCTGGGGCTCGTTGTGTTGGGATTGACCACCACGGTGATCGTGCTGCAGTTCATCAACAACAACAGGCTCAAGTACAAGCAAAGACAACAGGAAAGCAACCAGGAAATCTACAACCTGTTGCTCTCCCAGCAGGGCAAGTTTGAAGAGGGCAGGCAATTGGAACAAAAACGCATCTCGGAAGAGCTGCATGACGGTATTTTGGGCGAGATGCTCGGCATAAGGCTCATATTGAGCGGCTTGAACGAAAGGGCGGATAGCGGTTCGGTGGAGCAACGCGCCGACTACATAGAAAAGTTGCGGGAAGTGGAGGAAGATATCAGGACCATTTCGCACGAGCTCAACCATGCCTCTTATGAAAAATTTCATAATTTTATCGTGTCGTTGGAAGAATTGGTCAAGGGAGTCCAAAGATCCTCCGGTATATCCTGTTCTTTCACCTACGATAAAAAAGTACACTGGGACAATCTGCTGGGGGACATCAAGATCAATGCCTATCCGGATAGTCCAGGAAACCCTTAAAAACTGTGTGAAGCACGCCAAATGCAAGAACATAGCCATTTCCTTTGGAATGGCCGGGGACAAATTGAAACTGACCATAAAAGACGACGGTATCGGTTTTGATACGACCAAGGGAAAACGGGGAATCGGCCTAAGAAACATTATGTCAAGAGTGAAAAAGACAAACGGTACCTTTGATATTGACAGCAAGGAAGGAAAGGGAACCACCATTTCAGTGACCATGCCCGCCAAGTATATCAAAACGGAAGGAGCCAAGGAAACCCCAGCCCCAAAACAACCCATGAACGCCTAAATCCTACTAGAAGCAAATCGATATGAAAACATTGAGAATATTGGCAATAGACGACCACGAAATGACCATGCTCGGGTATAAGTTCATTCTGGAGAACATTGAGTTTGAAGGGTACGAGATCATCGTGGATACTGCTAATACCTACGAAGCGGGAAAAAAGCTCATCGAGGACTCTGTGAATTCCTTTAAATATGACATCCTGCTTTTGGACGTGCAGTTGTTCGCCCCTAACGAAAATCAGCCCCACTCGGGAGAAGATTTGGGCGTCCTGGCCCGAAAACTGGTCCCCCAGACCAAGATTGCCTTCATGTCCTCCTTCAGTGACAATTTCAGGATCAACAGCATTTTGAAATCCGTGGACCCTGACGGTTATCTGGTCAAAACGGACATTGACCCCAAAACCTTGGAAGATGCCGTGAAGACCATCGTCCTGAATCCGCCCTATTATTCCTCAAAGGCACTGTCCGCCATCCGCAAGAAAATGGCCAACGACATCGAGCTGGATGAAAAGGACAAGCAGATATTGTACCACCTATCCATGGGCACCAAGAACAAGGACTTGGAAAAGCACATCAGGCTCTCCCCCTCCTCCATCGAGAACAGAAAACGGCATTTGAAGACCCTTTTCGGTACCGAGAACGAAAACGATATGGCCCTAATTATTGCCGCCAAAAACAGAGGGTTCATTTAAACGCCACCATCCCGAAAGATTCCATTCATCGAAAACCGTAATTGGTTTTCCTTCTTCATGAGGTAAAAAGCCTACAAACTGGGGAAAACACCCAGAATTTTTAAGGATTTTCTTCAATCCCAGAAAAAAGATTCATCCTAACTTTAAGGTGGAAAGAAAATTATACCCATAGAATATGTCACTCCCAAGGAAAAACAACACCGATCATCAGCAAAGTGGCGCAAAGGTATTTGAGGCCGCAAATGGGCTGGACGAGTTTTTAAAAACCATTGAAAAAGACTTTTTTGCCGAAGTCAAAATACATTTCAATTACCATAAGGAGACCAAAAAAACTGACATGGTATTGGACCTGAACTTTAATTTTGGCATTACGGAGAGCCTTCATTTCTTCACCACTGGAACTTGGGGCGGTATGACTTTCCCCAAAAAGGGCCACAAGGTCTCCTCCTCCTTCGAACATGCCTTCAGGGAACTCAATGCCAAAAACAATTTTTCCTTGGACATCGCCGAAACTTCATTGCATTTCAAGGATACCTCGATCATCATTTCGAGGGTCTATACGCACAGCGTGCCCCAGCAGATCGGGAATATATTGCTCAAGGCGAGCGAACACTTTGTGTACTACACCAAGGGGTTGACCGAAATGCCCTATGAAATCTTTGTTCCTGTATATGAGTACGGCGCACCGGATGCCTTTGAACCAAAAAAAGGGAAAAGCAGCTATTTTGACTATTGGGGCCTCTATTTTGAGGACGAATCCCACCAAGTCATGATCTATTCCCTCGATAAAAGGAAATTTTACGAAGTGGACCTCTTCCTATTTGAATAATACGAACTTAAGCAAGCATAGATACTAAGCACTGAACAAGGGTCGCGATTTCATCAAATCGTTGACCTTTTGTTTTATTTGGGCCAATTTTTCCTCATTCGTTGGATCCATGATCACCTCGTTGATAAACCCGACAATGGTCTCCATATCGGCCTCCTTCAACCCTCTAGTGGTGATGGCGGGAGTACCAAATCGGATGCCCGAAGTAATGAACGGGGATTGTGTGTCAAACGGCACCATGTTCTTGTTGGCCGTGATGGCCGCATGTTCCAACGCCTTTTCAGCATCTTTCCCGGTGATGTTCTTGTTTCTTAGGTCGATGAGCATCATGTGGTTGTCCGTACCTCCTGAAATCACTTTGTAATCCAAGGCCATGAATGCTTTTGCCATGGCAGCCGCATTTTTCTTCACTTGGATCATATAGTGCAGGAACTCATCGGAAAGTGCCTCACCAAAGGCCACCGCCTTGGCCGCGATGATGTGTTCCAATGGTCCACCTTGGTTTCCGGGGAACACGGCAAGATCCAAAAGGGCCGACATTTTTCGAAGGGTACCGTTCTTCAATGTGATGCCAAACGGATTATCAAAATCCTCGCCCATCAAAATCAGCCCTCCTCGAGGACCCCTCAAGGTTTTATGGGTGGTAGTGGTCACAATATGGCAGTGTGGGATGGGATCGTTCAAGATGCCCTTGGCGATCAATCCTGCGGGGTGGGATATATCGGCGACCAAAATAGCGCCTACGCTGTCCGCGATCTCACGGAAACGTTTAAAGTCCATATCTCGGGAATACGCAGAAGCACCGGCAATGATCAATTTGGGTTTTTCCTTGTCCGCAATCTCTTGGATCTTATCATAGTTGAGCGTACCGGTTTCCTCATCAACCCCATAGAAAACGGGATTGTACAGTTTTCCGGAGAAATTTACGGGCGACCCGTGGGTCAAGTGACCGCCATGGGACAGGTCAAAGCCCAAAATGGTATCCCCAGGCTGCAGACAGGCATGATATACAGATGCATTGGCCTGGGAGCCGGAATGTGGCTGAACATTCGCATAAGCGGCCCCAAACAGCTCCTTGGCGCGATCGATGGCTAGTTGTTCCACTTGGTCCACCACTTCGCAACCACCATAATAGCGCTTTCCAGGATAGCCCTCGGCATATTTGTTGGTCAGTACGGAGCCAGCGGCCTCCATGACCTGCGGGCTGGTAAAGTTCTCGGAAGCTATCAGCTCTATGCCTTCAATCTGTCTGTCCTTCTCTTGTGCTATCAGTTCAAAAATCTTATGGTCTCGTTGCATCTGCAAATTATTTTGATAAGCCGCAAAATTACGAATTGGAAGGGGATTTATGTCCAAAAAAAGCAACATACATCCCAATTTTATCAAACGGAAATTAACAAAGTCGAAACTGTCGTTAAATGCTCTATATTTGAAACTTAAACCCCACCTGCACACTACCTGTGCGACTTTTTCGTTTATAGATAATTGTTTTTTGGCATAGCTATTGAACACGATCAAACAACCAATACACCATCATCATGAAAAAAATTCTACTCTTGACCACTATTTTGACGATTGCCGCCTGTGGGGGCGTCAAGAAGACCCAAGAAGCCCTGAACACCGGTAACTATGTTACCGCCATGGACAAGGCCATAAAGAACTTAGCGGAAAACAAGACCAAAAAGGGCAACCAGGAATACATCACCCTATTGGAAGAGGCCTTTGCCAAAAATGCGGAAAGGGAAGAACAGGAAATTGCCTTTTTGCAGAACGATGGCAATCCTGCCAATCTGGAGACCATCTACAACAAATACATACAGTTGAAACGGATACAGGAACGCATCAAGCCATTGTTGCCCCTCCGCATCAACGACCAAGGACGAAATGCGAAGTTCCATTTTGAGAACTACGACAACGACATCCTGAACACTAAGGACCAACTGTCCGAGCATTTGTATGAAAATGCCATCGGCCTATTGAAAAGTGCCAAGTACAAGAGCGACTATCGTGCCGCCTATGACGACTTGAAGTACCTGCAGGAAATCAATCCCGGGTACAAGGAGACCGTAGCCAAAATGGACGAGGCCTACAACAAAGGACTGGAGTTCGTTCGGGTCGAAATCGGAAACCTGACCGAGCAGATCATCCCTGAACGGTTGGAACGAGAACTTTTGGACTTCAATGCCTTTGGCATCGACAATTTTTGGTTGCAATACCACACCAATCCATTGGCCAACGTGAAATATGATTACGCCATGAACCTTGACTTCATGGAAATCAATGTTTCGCCAGAGCGTGTGAACGAGACCCAGATCATCAAGGAAAAACAGATTGTTGATGGTTGGGAATATTTGTTGGACCGTAACGGTAACGTGGTCAAGGACAGTTTGGGCAATAAGATCAAAGTGGACAAAATGCGTACCGTGACCTGTAAATTCTTCCAGTTTACCCAGACCAAAAGTGCCCAGATTGGGGCCAAGGTGCGGTTCACCGACCTGAAGAACGGACAGGAGATCAATGCCTACCCCCTATCCAGTCAATTTGTTTTCGAGCATATCTTTGCCAACTATCAAGGGGACAAGAGGGCCTTGGAGAACGATCTTCTGGTGTACCTGAATGCCAGGGAAGTCCCTTTTCCCTCCAATGAGCAAATGGTGTACGATGCCGGGGAAGACCTCAAAGCGAGGCTCAAGGGCATCATAGCAAAATACCAGTTTAACTAAATCTTTAAAAAGAGGTTGTCAAAAACAGAAAATTTCAACTTTGTCAGGTTGAACCTGCCTTTGTCGGCAGACAGGCGCAGTCGAAACCCCTTGATTGTTACTGACATTTGAGGTTCTCGACTGCGCTCGAACTGACATTTGTCTTTTTTATGGACTATTATAGATATTTTGAAAGTTCTAGATCTGCAATGGCACCATGGGATGTGTGGAAAATCACCTTCCCATTTTTCAGGATCAGCAATTGGGGCGACTCATGCCTTACCCCAAACCTGTCCGCAATCACATTGGAGAGATCTCTATGTGCCTGGATGGTCAAAAAATAGGGATCATAATCCAAAGTAGGATCATACGAACCGTTGAAGATCTTTAGCACCATGCTGCTGATACCGCAGGTGGATGAGTGCTTGAAGATTACCTGTGGCCGCTCCTTGGAATCAGCTTCCATCGTTTCCAATTGTTCCAGGGATTCCAGAAAAATCCATGGTATTTTCTTATCTTGAGGTTCGGTCGGCTCCTTCTTTCCGAAGATACTGTCAAATATTCCCATGTTGCAAATTTACGGGATAAGTCGGGAAGGATAAAAAAGCTTACATCTGACGAAATGTCTTGTGTTTTCTGGGTTTTTCAGACATTTTGACGGTAACCCACAGATGGTAGGATTGTTGACATATCAGAAAAAAACAACGACTATGAACTTTAATAATTTTACCATAAAATCACAGGAAGCCATTCAACGGGCCCAGCAATTGGCCCAGGAATATGGTCACCAACAAATTGAGAACGAACACCTCTTCAAGGCCATTGCGGAAGTGGACGAAAACGTACTTCCCTTCATCTTGAAGAAATTGAACGTGAACGTGAACCTGCTCAACCAAATCCTGGACAAGGAACTCCAGAGCTTTGCCAAGGTATCCGGTGGGGAGATCATGCTTTCCAGGGAAGCGGGAAAAACAGTGAACGAAGCGAGTATCGTGGCCAAGAACATGGGCGATGAATTTGTTTCCATCGAACACCTTTTGCTGGCCATTTTTAAATCAAAGAGCAAAATAGCCCAAATCCTAAAGGATCAAGGTGCCACGGAGAAAGATTTGACAGCCGCCATCCAAGAATTGCGCAAAGGCGGTAAGGTGACCTCACAAAGTGCCGAGGAGACCTACAACTCCTTGGATAAATATGCAAACAACCTCAACCGTCTTGCAGACAGTGGAAAATTGGACCCTGTGATCGGGCGTGATGAAGAAATCCGAAGGGTTTTGCAAATTTTGTCCCGAAGGACCAAGAACAACCCCATGTTGGTGGGTGAGCCCGGTGTGGGTAAGACCGCCATTGCCGAAGGTTTGGCCCACCGTATTGTACAGGGCGATGTCCCCGAAAACTTGAAGGACAAGATCATTTACTCCCTGGACATGGGTGCATTGATCGCCGGGGCCAAATATAAAGGTGAATTTGAGGAGCGATTGAAGGCCGTCATCAAGGAAGTTACCTCATCCGATGGGAATATTGTGCTCTTCATTGACGAGATCCATACCTTGGTGGGTGCCGGGGGCGGACAAGGTGCCATGGATGCTGCCAACATCTTGAAACCAGCTTTGGCCAGAGGAGAATTAAGGGCCATTGGAGCGACCACACTGGACGAGTACCAAAAATATTTTGAAAAGGACAAGGCTTTGGAGCGTAGGTTCCAAAAAGTAATGGTGGACGAGCCCGATACCGAGAGCGCCATCTCCATTCTTAGGGGCATCAAGGAAAAATACGAGAGCCATCACAAAGTCCGCATCAAAGACGAGGCAGTGATTGGTGCCGTGGAACTTTCCCAACGCTATATCACCAACCGTTTCTTGCCCGATAAGGCCATCGACCTTATGGACGAAGCAGCATCCAAACTTCGCATGGAAATCAACTCCAAACCCGAAGAACTGGATGTACTGGATCGGAAGATCATGCAATTGGAGATTGAGATAGAGGCTATCAAACGCGAAAACGACAAAGCCAAATTGCAGACCTTGAACTTGGATCTGGCCAATCTCAAAGAAGACCGCAACGAGATCTTTGCCAAGTGGGAAAGTGAAAAAACAGTGGTGGACAACATCCAAAAGACCAAAGAGGACATTGAAAACTACAAATTGGAGGCCGAACGCGCCGAACGGAACGGGGACTACGGAAAGGTGGCCGAACTACGGTATGGAAAAATCAAGGAAGCCCAGGAGAAACTGGAAAAACTACAGGATGAACTTGCAAGCCAACAGACCGCTGGCACCTTGATCAAAGAGGAGGTCACTTATGAGGACATTGCCGAGGTAGTGGCCAAATGGACAGGTATCCCCGTGACCAAGATGATGCAGAGCGAACGCGAAAAACTCCTGAAACTGGAAGATGTGCTCCACAAGCGCGTAGTGGGCCAAGACGAGGCCATCATTGCCGTTTCGGACGCCATACGAAGAAGCAGGGCCGGATTGCAGGATTCCAAAAAACCCATTGGCTCCTTCCTTTTCTTGGGAACCACCGGGGTCGGTAAGACCGAGTTGGCAAAAACCTTGGCAGCCTATCTGTTCGATGACGAAAATGCCATGACACGGATAGACATGAGCGAATACCAAGAACGCCACTCCGTGAGCCGACTGGTAGGTGCACCTCCGGGGTATGTGGGCTATGACGAAGGAGGTCAGTTGACCGAGGCCGTGCGAAGAAAGCCCTATTCCGTGATCTTGTTGGATGAAATTGAAAAAGCGCATCCGGACACCTTCAACATCCTGCTACAGGTTTTGGACGAAGGTAGATTGACCGACAACAAAGGTCGGGTGGCGGATTTCAAGAACTCCATCATCATCATGACAAGCAATATGGGCAGCCACATCATCCAAGAGAAGTTTGAAGACGCCGTCGACTTGGAAAGTGCTTCGGAAGCTGCAAGAATTGAAGTGATGGGATTGTTGAAACAAAGCATTCGCCCAGAATTCTTGAACCGAATAGACGACATCATCATGTTCGCACCTTTGAACAAGTCGGACATCAAGGACATTGTGAGACTGCAATTGGACGGTCTGAAGAAAATGTTGGACAAGCAGCACATCACCTTGGATGCGACCGAGGAAGCCATCGCTTATCTGGCCAAAAAAGGGTTCGATCCCCAATATGGCGCCAGACCCGTAAAGCGATTGATCCAGAAGGAGGTGCTGAACAACCTCTCCAAGGAACTGCTCTCCGGAAAAATTACGACCGACAGCATTGTTCTCTTGGACAGTTTTGACGATCAGTTGGTGTTCCGGAACCAAAATGAGTTGGTGGAATAGTTTCCACTATCATCCACATAATGAAACCTTCTCCAAAACAATGGAGGAGGTTTTTTTATTTGTCACATTCCAAAGCATGTTGTTTGAAATCCAAAACGATCGGGGCATATTTCATTTAAATCCTTATTTTAGCTTCAAACACAGCTCCTAAATATGCCACTCATCATTGCCGTTCTGGGCATCCTTTTGCTCTTTCTTTTGATTGCCAAATTCAAGTTGAATGCCTTTCTGTCCTTTATCATTGTATGCCTTTTTGTTGGGGTTTTTCAAGGGATGGAGCTCGGAAGCCTGGTCTCGTCCATCCAACGGGGCATTGGGAACACCTTGGGCTTTTTGGTATTGATATTGGGGCTTGGTGCCATGCTGGGCAAACTGGTCGCCGATAGTGGGGCCGCCCAACAGATCACCACCCAACTGGTGGCCAAATTTGGTATAAAACATGTGCAGTGGGCCATGGTGGTCACAGGTTTCATTGTGGGCATCCCCATGTTCTATTCGGTAGGCTTCGTGATCCTGATCCCTTTGGTATTTACCGTTGCCATTTCCACCGGACTGCCCTTGCTCTATGTGGGATTGCCCATGCTCACCTCACTTTCGGTGACCCACGGGTACCTCCCGCCCCACCCTGCACCCACGGCCATTGCGGCCATGTTCAATGCGGATATTGGAAAAACATTGCTGTACGGGCTCATCATTGCGGTTCCCGCCATTATTGTGGCCGGCCCTCTCTTCGCCCGTACCATCAAAAAAGTGGAGGCCAAACCCTTAAAGGAATTTTACAACCCCAATATCATCCCGAAGGAAGAACTACCATCGACCTTTACCAGTATTTTTACTGCTTTGTCACCCATATTGCTGATAGGCATTGCCATTGCCGCGGAACAATTTCTGGAAGAAGGCAAGCTTAGGGAAGTGCTCATGTTCATTGGAAATCCCGTGATTGCCTTGTTGATTTCCGTATTGCTGGCCATTTACACCTTGGGATTGTCCAAGGGTAAGTCCATGTCCGCCATCATGGCTTCCGTTTCGGCATCCGTGTCCAGCATCACCATGATTTTATTGATCATTGCAGGCGCAGGGGCATTGAAAGAAGTGTTGATCGACAGCCATGTAAGCGATTACATTGCCGATAGCCTAAAAGGCTCCAGCATATCGCCCTTGGTGCTGGCCTGGGTCATCGCCACGGCCATCCGGGTCAGTGTGGGGTCGGCCACCGTTGCAGGTTTGACCGCCGCTGGAATCGTGCTCCCCTTGGCATCAGGCACCGGCACCAGCCCCGAGTTGATGGTCCTTGCCATAGGCTCTGGCAGTTTGATGCTTTCCCATGTGAACGACACCGGTTTCTGGATGTTCAAAGAATATTTCAATCTTTCGGTAAAGGAAACCCTATCCACTTGGACAGTTATGGAAACCTTGGTCGGTATTATGGGACTTATCGGGGTTTTGGTTTTAAATACAATCATCTAAACATATGAACAGTACACCTTCAAAACGAGTTGAGGAATTGAACCTTCAGCTCCCACCTGCCCCACCACCCGCCGGGGTATATAGACCCATTTTGGTCGTCGATAATTTTTTATACGTATCAGGTCAAGGTCCCGTCCAGCTCGATGGTTCCTTACTGATAGGCCGTGCCGGGGACGATCTTGATGCCGACCAGGCCAAATTGGCGGCCAGACAGGTAGGATTGACCATGCTATCCACCATCATCACCCATTTTGGGAGCTTGGACCGCATCAAAAGGGTCGTAAAAGTGCTGGGGATGGTCAACTCCACCCCAGATTTTGGGAAACAACCCTATGTCGTCAACGGATTCAGTGAATTAATGGCCGATGTTTTTGGAAAAGAATGGTATTGGCGTACGGAGTGCCGTCGGGATGATGCTTCCTGGCAATATTCCCGTGGAGGTCGAGGCCATGTTCGAACTTCATCCCTAGCCCCATGTTCATATTTGATGTGCACTTGGACCTCTCCATGAACGCCATGGAGTGGAACCGCGACCTGAGGCTCCCTGTTTCCGAAATACGGGAGCGGGAAAAGGGAATGACAGACAAACCCGACCGTGGCAACAACACGGTTTCTTTCCCCGCCATGCGCGAGGGCCATGTAGGCCTTTGTGTGGCCACCCAGATTGCCCGTTACGTCAAGAAAAACAACCCACTTCCCGGTTGGCATTCCCAACACCAAGCCTGGGCTCAGACCCAAGGACAATTGGCATGGTACAAAGCCATGGAAAATGAAGGCGAAATGGTCCAGATCAAGGATTTGGAGGGTTTGGACAATCATTTACAACTTTGGCAAAGCGAAAAGGAGCATAAACCCATAGGATACATTTTGAGCCTGGAAGGAGCCGATTCCATCGTGGACATGGGCTATTTGGAAAGATCGTATGAAGCCGGTCTGAGGGCCATCGGTCCTGCACATTATGGTCCGGGAATCTATGCCCATGGCACGGATTCCGTTGGAGGCATCGGCGCAAAGGGAAGGGAACTCTTGAAAAAAATAGAGGAACTCAACCTCATTTTGGATGCCACGCATTTGTGCGATATGAGTTTCTGGGAAACCATGACGGCCTATAACGGTCCGGTCTGGGCCAGTCATAGTCTTTGTCGGAAGTTTGTGGACCACAACCGACAGTTTACGGACGAGCAGCTCAAGGAATTGATCCAGAGGGAAGCCGTGATCGGGATGGTATTGGATGCCTGGATGATGGTCCCCAATTGGATCCGGAGGAAATCCGACCCAAAAACTATGGGGGTCTCACTCGAAATCATGGTGGACAACATAGACCACATCTGTCAGTTGGCCGGGAATACGAATCACGTGGGTATTGGTACCGATTTGGACGGCGGTTTCGGAACAGAACAGGGGCCCTATGATGTGGACACGATTGCCGATCTGCAAAAAATCCCCGAACTGTTGTCCCAAAGAGGATATACGGCAGTTGATATTGAAAAAATCACCAGCCAGAACTACCTCAATTTCCTGAGAAAGGTCTGGAAATGATGGTGATAAACCCTTCAAAACCCCTATCATTTCATTTTTGGAGCAGGTAAAGCGGTCCAACACTGTTAAAATAACGGCTTTTAAGCTGCTATAATACCAAACAGTATTGTTTTTTTATATCTTCGTTTTACCCGAACCAACCAGTACCACCATGTCCAAAAAAGCAGAACGCACCACCGCCTATATCATTGAGACGGTAGCCCCAATCTTCAACAAACACGGATATATTGGAACCAGCATGAGCGCCCTCACCGAGGCCACAGGTCTCACCAAAGGTGCCATTTATGGCAATTTTGAGAACAAGGAAGCCCTTGCCCTCTCTGCTTTTGAATACAACCGGAACCAATTGCTGGACGCTATAGATGAACAATTGGACGCCGAGGAAGACTCCCTTGGAAAATTGTTTTCCCTTATCAATTTCTATAAGCAATATGACGTATTCACCCTTCCGATGGGCGGATGCCCCATTTTGAATGTTGGGGTTGACGCACAGGGCAACAACACCCTGTTGGCCGCTGCGGTAAAGGAAACCGTCAAGGACATCGAAGGAAAAATAGCCCTGGTGCTGGAAAATGGGGCCAAACAGAACGAATTGTACCTTCCTGTGCCCCCGTTACAGTTTGCCAAGCAGTTGTTCACCATGATCCAAGGGGCCGTTGCGATGAGCACCATTACCCGCGACCGCAAATATCTCATCAACACACTTACCTATCTGGAACATTTGGTACGGAAGGAAATCAAGAAATAGACTCTTCACCCGGTTCAACTTGCTTTTAGATTCCATCTCTCAGCATAGCATCTCCCCCAAACCATAAGCACGCATACGATAAAATGAAAATTAAACGTTACTTTTAAATCAAATAAACAAAAACCTCGGGGAACTCTTAGATCAGAACTATGCGAACCATCAAACCTCTAATTGCGCTTGCAATTTTAATCGTTGGAAGTATCAGCTGCAAAAAAGATACGAAAATTGCAGAAGACCCGATCATATCCACTTTCTATTTTATCCGACATGCCGAAAAGGACAGGACCGACCCCGAAAACCCTGATCCCGAACTGAACCAGGACGGACTCAACAGGGCCATCAGGTGGGCAGAGGTGTTTGACCCCATTCCGCTGGATGTGATTTACTCCACCAACTACGAACGGACTTCCATGACGGCAGCCCCCACATCGGTCAAGAAAAACATCGATGTGAAATATTACGAGCCCAATGCCGTGGACATTGAGGAATTCAAATTGGTGAATGAAGGAAAAAACGTGCTGGTAGTGGGCCATAGCAATACCATACCTGCTTTCGTGAACCGCATGATCGAGGTGGAAAAATACGAAGACATGGACGACAACGACAACAGCAGTTTGTTCATTGTCCGGATCATTGACGGTGTCCCGACCGACATCCGTTTGAAAATGGATTAATCGTTCTGCACCTCGATGTCCGTTATCTCTATTTTGGACAAAAGTTCCAATTCTCCCTTGTCATATAACTTTCCTATTTCTAGAATATTCGAATCCTTGGTCTTGGGTTTGTAATTTTCATAATCCACAAAACGGATACCGTCCACATAGCGCTCATTATATGCTTTTCTGAAGCGCTGCCCACCCCCATCCACATGGAAGTCATAGGCCAAGTAATCAGGTTTAAAAGTTTCTGTATCAAACCAATAGATATATGTGTCTTCAAAATCATCACCACCACCTTGCTGGTCAAAGGTCACTTTGATTTTATAGTATTCCTTTCCACCGATGGATTCCTTCCCTAGTAATTCCTTGTTCACGGCCGCATCGTTCAACCCGAAGGGCAATCGCACAAAATAATGCACAGAATTGATGGAATTGGCATATTTGATGGCCATGGAATCGGGCACAACCACCAAGGAATCGTTCATGTATCTTTCAAAACCAGTCTCCTTTTTCACATCGGTGATGGTCACCGAATCCAATCGGGAAATCCGTTCGAACACCCGCTTCCCATCTTCATTCCTGGATATATATTCCTTATCCCTGAAGAAAAAAGAAGTCCCATGATCATTGTAGAGGAGTCCACCGCTGGCGGCAATCGACTTGTCCACAATCTCTTGGGCAGTTGGTTCTTCTGTGGGGGTTTCTTTGCAGGCAAGGAATAGCAATACGAGGAGGGGGAGTAAAATTCTTTTCATGGATCAGATTTGATGTATAATCGTAAAATCTAATGCAACATTACAATTTTCTTGGCCAAGAGTTTATATTTTTGCGCACAATGCAGAAAAACATCAACATAAAGAACAAAAGGGCCCGGTTTGATTATGAGATCCTGGACACCTATACCGCAGGGATTGTTTTGGGTGGTACTGAGATAAAATCCATCCGGTTGGGAAAGGCCAACCTGTCACAGAGCTTTTGTGAGTTCAATGACAAGGGAGAACTTTTTGTGGTGAACATGCAGGTGGACGAATACAGCCATGGCAGTTACTACAACCACAAACCCAAGGCCGAACGTAAATTGCTCCTCAACAAAAGGGAACTGAAAAAACTGCGGAAAGAAGTCACTACAACCGGACTGACCATAATCCCCCTCAATCTTTTCATCAATGACAGGGGTTTGGCCAAGGTGAACGTAGCTCTTGCCAAAGGAAAAAAACTCTACGACAAACGGGAAACCATAAAGGACCGTGACAGCAAACGCAATCTGGATCGCGTGAAAAAGAGTTTCAACGACTGATCGGTTACTTGGTTATTTGGAGTTTGATGTCAGAAGTCCGAAGTCGGAAGTCAGTTACTGTCAATTGGGTTGTGTTCGATTTTCTTGAACTTCACACTTGAGCTTGAACTTGACACTTGACACGTGAACTTGAACTTGACACTTGAAAATCAATTCTTGTCCTCGAGCAAGGGTACGAACCGAAAGGCCCCCAACTCCTGCTTTTGGAACTCCTTCTCAGACTTTCGCACAAAAAGGGTCATGACCTGCTCATCCACCCCAACAGGAATCACCAACCGCCCCCCTACTTTCAACTGGGACATCAAAGGTTTCGGTACTTCGGGAGCGCCGGCTGTTACGATGATACTATCAAATGGGGCTTCTTCCGGCAGACCTTTGTAACCGTCCCCAAAAATCATTTTTTTAGGTCGATAGCCCATTTTGGTAAAAAACAGTTTGGTTTTTTTGAAGAGTTCCTGTTGACGCTCAATCGTATATACCTTGGCTTTCAAATCCAACAGAACGGCAGTTTGGTAACCGCTCCCCGTCCCTATCTCCAGCACCTTGTCGTTGGGTTTCACTTGGAGCAACTCGGTCTGAAAAGCCACGGTATAGGGCTGTGAAATGGTCTGGTCCGCCCCAATGGGAAAGGCCTTGTCTTGATAGGCATGGTCCTCAAAACCACTGTCCAGGAACAAATGTCGTGGTATGGTCTTTATGGCATTCAACACTTTTTTGTCCGTTATTCCCTTGGCTTCCAATAGTTCCGCCAATTTGTTGCGCATGCCCCTATGCTTGAGCGTATCCTTCATCGTCTTTGGTCTGGTCCACGAATTTAAAAAGTTCCCCAATACTTTACCGCCAGTTCGGACCTAATTTTTGTGGAAGAGTGGTATCATATCCTTATTTTTGACAAAAACAGGTATTATGCTTAAAGTTGGTGTCCTCGGCGCGGGACATTTGGGTAAAATCCATCTCAGACTGCTGAACCAGTCAGAAAAATATGAGCTTGTGGGCTTC
The DNA here is from genome assembly GCF_033441575.1 of Flagellimonas baculiformis. Taxonomy (NCBI): domain Bacteria; kingdom Pseudomonadati; phylum Bacteroidota; class Flavobacteriia; order Flavobacteriales; family Flavobacteriaceae; genus Flagellimonas; species Flagellimonas baculiformis. Next base: position 65,315 of record NZ_JAUZVW010000012.1, on the reverse strand, counting down.
TACGATCCCGACGAGATCAACGCAAAAAAAGTGGCTGCCGAATTTGGCTATACCCATTTCGAAAATATCAACAACCTGATGGACGCCGTGGATGTGGTGGACATTGTGACCCCCACACTTTCCCATTACGAATGCGCCAAAAAGGCCATTGGCAAGGGAAAACACATTTTCATTGAAAAACCCATCACCAATACCTTGGAAGAGGCCCAAGAATTGCTCCAACTTTCCGAAAAACATAAGGTAAAGGGGCAAGTGGGACATGTGGAACGTTTCAATCCGGCCTTTTTGGCAGTGAAGGACAACATCCAGAACCCCATGTTCATCGAGACGCACCGCTTGGCGGAATTCAACCCCAGAGGGACCGATGTGCCTGTAGTTTTGGATTTGATGATCCACGATATCGACGTGATCCTCAGTGTTGTGCCTTCCGAAGTGAAACAGATCAACGCCAGTGGGGTTTCCGTCATCAGCAATTCACCGGACATTGCCAATGCCCGAATCGAATTTGAAAATGGCTGTGTGGCCAACCTTACCTCCAGCCGTATCTCACTGAAGAACATGCGGAAATCGCGCTTTTTCCAGAAGGACGCCTATATTTCAGTCGATTTTCTGGAAAAAAAGGTAGAAGTGGTAAAAATGAAGGACGCTCCCGAACAGCCCGGTGATTTTGACATGATATTGCAAAATGCCGAAGGGGAGAAAAAACAGATCTATTTTGAAAATCCCGAAATCGATGTGAACAATGCCATTTTGGACGAACTGGAAACCTTTGCCGATGCCATCCACAACGATACCACACCGGTCGTGAGTTTGGAACAAGGCACCAAGGCCCTGAAAGTGGCCCTACAGATCATTGAATCGTTCAAAAAACAATAAGTTTTTGTCCCGTCCTTCGACTGCCCCTTCGACTTCGCTCTGGGTGACAGCTCTGGGTGACAGTTCTAGATGACAAAACTGACAACACGATAACTACAACAACAATGGAAAAAATAGCAGTGATCGGTGCAGGGACCATGGGCAACGGAATCGCCCACGTTTTTGCGCAAAACGGATTTAAAGTAAACCTTATCGATATTTCCCAAGCGTCGCTGGACAGAGGGTTATCCACCATTTCCAAAAATTTGGACCGCATGCTGGCCAAAGAGGCCATTGACGAGCCCAAAAAAGAGGAGACCCTTTCCAACATCTCCACTTTCACCGCTTTGGAAGAAGGTGTTTCCGATGTGCAATTGGTCATCGAGGCCGCTACGGAAAACCTCGACATCAAACTGAAGATTTTCAAGGATCTGGACCAAACCTGCAAAGCAGGGACCATTTTGGCCACCAATACGTCCTCCATTTCCATAACCCAAATAGCCGCGGTCACCAAGAGACCCGAAAAGGTCATTGGCATGCACTTCATGAACCCCGTGCCCATTATGAAACTGGTGGAGATCATACGCGGGTACAGCACTTCGGACGAAGTGACCCAGACCATCATGGAGCTGTCCAAAAAGTTGGGCAAGACACCCACCGAGGTCAACGATTATCCGGGATTTGTGGCCAACCGCATCTTGATGCCGATGATCAATGAGTCCATTGAGACGCTCTATAACGGCGTTGCCGGGGTTGAAGAAATCGACACCGTGATGAAATTGGGCATGGCCCACCCGATGGGGCCGTTACAATTGGCAGACTTTATTGGGTTGGATGTATGCCTTTCCATTTTGAACGTGATGTATGACGGTTTCAAAAACCCAAAATACGCCCCCTGCCCCCTATTGGTAAACATGGTGATGGCAGGAAAACTTGGTGTAAAATCAGGGGAAGGCTTTTACGACTATTCCGAATCCAAAAAAGCGGAAAAGGTGTCGTCCCAATTCAACTAGACTGCATGGCGACCATAAGACCGTTCAGGGCCATCCGTCCCACCAAGGACAAAGCTTTTTTTGTGGCCTCGCGCTCCTACGAGGAATATGGGCCGGATGAACTGCACGCAGTACTCCAGCACAATCCCTTTTCGTTCCTGCACATCATCAATCCTGGGTTCAAGTTTGAAAAGAACATCACGGGAAAGGAACGCTTTCACTTGGTCCGCAACCGTTACTTGGAGTTTTTGGAGGAGCATATCCTTCAAAAAGATGGGGAAGCGGGCTTTTATCTGTATCAAATTGAAAAAGGGGATTTCAAGAGCTTGGGGTTTTTCTGTGCCTGCAGTGTTTCCGATTACCGCAACGGTACCATCAAGAAGCATGAGGACACCATCCAACAGCGCGAAGCACTTTTTGCGGATTACCTTCACACCGTTGGTTTCAATGCGGAGCCCGTTCTGATGACCTATCCCGACAATGATCTGATCAATGCAATTTTCCAACGAAAAATACAGCGGGAACCTGAGTACGATTTCACCTCCACGGACCGCGTAAACCACAAACTTTGGCGGATTTCCTATCCCGAAGGCATTGAAAAATTGGAAAAAGCCTTCGAACAGATGGACTCCCTTTACATTGCCGACGGACACCACCGAAGTGCCTCTTCCAATCTTTTGGCGGAATACAGGGAAGCCGAGAACAAATTCCACACGGGAAGGGAACCTTATAATTATTTTATGGCCTACCTCATTCCCGAGTCCCAGATCAGGATCTATGAATTCAACCGCATGGTCAAGGACCTGAACGGCTATGCCAAGGAGGAGTTCCTGGTCCAACTGGACAAACATTTCAGAATCGAGAAACGGGACTATGGGCTGTGCAGGCCAAAGCAAAAACATGAATTCAGCATGTATTTGGAAGGAACCTTCTATTCGCTGCACCTGCGGAAGACTCAATACCCCTTTACGGATGCGTTGAGCCAATTGGACACGCAAATCCTGTTCAAGACCATTTTGGAGCCCATTTTGGGCATCAGTGACCTCCGCAACGATGAGCGGATATCGTATGGCTGCGGGAGGGACAACCTCATCCGGATGAAGGAAAGTGTGGACAAGGGCGATTTTGCCGTAGGGTTCAGTTTGGTGCCCACGACCATTGAAGAAATCAAGGCCATTGCCGATGCAGGTTTGGTAATGCCCCCAAAAAGCACGTATATTGAACCAAAGCTCCGCAGCGGGCTTGCCATTTATGAACTGTAAGCTATGTCGATAAAAGATAATCTCCACCACATCAAATTCGAATTGCCCGAAGGGGTCACCTTGGTCGCTGTATCCAAGACCAAACCCAACGAAGACATTTTGGAAGCCTACGAAGTGGGACAACGGGTGTTCGGCGAAAACAAGGTGCAGGAGATGGTCCAGAAATGGGAAGAACTGCCCAAGGACATCGAATGGCACATGATCGGACATTTGCAGCGAAACAAGGTCAAGTATATGGCAGAGTTCGTGTCGCTGGTCCACGGGGTGGACAGCCTAAAACTGCTGAAAGAAATCGACAAACAGGCTGAAAAGCACCATCGGACGATTTCCTGCTTGCTTCAAATACACATTGCCGAAGAGGACACCAAATTTGGCTTGGATGCCACTGAACTCGAAGAACTGCTTGGGTCCGACGACTTCAAATCCATGAAAAATGTGAAAATCGTAGGGTTGATGGGCATGGCCACCTTTACTTCGGATGAGGCACAGATCCGAAAGGAATTTGCGCAACTGAAATCCATTTTTGATGGATTACGGAAAAAAATGCCCGGTATTTCCATCCTTTCCATGGGCATGAGCGGTGACTATACCATCGCCATTGAAGAGGGTAGCACGATGGTGCGCATTGGAAGTAGTATATTTGGGTCAAGGAACTATTCATAAAATTCAAGGATTTTCATGTACGCCATACTCGATATTGAAAGCACGGGAGGAAAATACAATGAAGAGGGCATCATGGAAATTGCCATACATCGCTTTGATGGACATCAAGTGGTGGACCAGTTCATCTGCTTGATCAATCCAGAAAGGGAAATCCAGCCCTTTGTCTCGAAGCTCACGGGCATCAACAACAAAATGCTCCGCTCCGCCCCCAAGTTCCATGAGGTGGCCAAACGGATCGTGGAGATTACCGACGGGGCCGTCATTGTGGCGCACAATGCCCAATTCGACTACAGGATCCTCCGGACCGAGTTCAGGCGCCTAGGGTACGATTACCAACGAAAGACCCTCTGCACGGTGGACCTTTCCAAACAATTGATTCCGGACGCCGAATCGCACAGTCTGGGCAAACTGGCCCGTTCGCTCGGAATCGCCACAAGCGACCGTCACCGGGCCAACGGGGATGCGCTGGCCACGCTAAAATTGTTCAAATTGCTGTTGGGCAAGGACACGGACAAAAACATCATCACGGAGGTCATGCGCGAAGAGACCCATGGGGAGCTATCGCCCAGCCAGTTGGACATTGTGCTGAAACTCCCGTCGGAAACCGGGGTGTATTATATGTATGACAAGGACGGGGAGATTATCTTTATCGGCAAGACAAAGAACATCAAAAAAAGGGTCAACCAACACTTCACCAATGTAGGAAGTCTGGCCAGAAGGCTGCAAAAAGAGACAAAGAAAGTGGCTTATGAGACCACGGGCAGCGAATTGGTGGCCATTTTGAAAGAATACCTCGAATCGTTCAAGAACAAACCAAAGTACAACAACAATCCCAGGAAAAAGCTTTTTTCGCACATCATTAAACCTGAACAAAACGGCACAGGATACATTACCCTCAAAATTGAAAAGAGTAAATCCCTTGGAGGCGACAAAATGGCGTTCAATGGATTGGCTTCCGCCAAAAGTTTCTTGGATAAGATACGGTCCGAATTTGAGCTTTGCCCCTGCTCCATCGACGGACATGATCAGGTCCCAAATGAAAACGTCACCGTTGAAGAGTGCAACGCCAAAATCCTATCCGCTCTGGAAAAATACAGCACCCACGACAAGGACATGGTCATTTTGGACCGGGGGCGCCAAACTGGCGAGCGCAGTTTTATTTTGATTAAATCCGGTGTGCTACAAGGGTATGGCCATGTGGAACTCAATTATCAGATCCATAATATTCCTATCTTGGAATCTATTATGACGCCAATGTCCGGTGATGAAAATACCACTTTCATCATCCAATCCTTTTTGAGAAAGAGCAATGCACCGAAAACCATTGCACTAAACCCAAAACCGTGAAAACATATAGGCCACATAGCGGATGGAAGAGCAAACTTCATGAAATCATCTATGAAGCGGACACCCCTGCGGGAAAACTCTTCGACATTGTACTGTTCTTCCTGATCATCATCAGTGTGATCCTGGTCATGTTGGAAAGCATTGATGAGGTGGACCAAAAGTACCACAGATTGCTCCTGACCTTGGAATGGTGCATCACGATATTTTTCACGCTGGAATACATTGCCCGCCTCATCAGCATCAAAAAACCGTGGAAGTACGTCTTCAGCTTTTATGGCATCATTGACTTTCTATCCACCATTCCGTTGTACCTTTCCTATATTCTGGCCGGTTCGCAAGTGCTTTTGGCGGTACGGGCCTTCCGGTTGTTACGGGTCTTCAGGATTTTGAAATTGGTGAAATTCATCGGCGAGGCATCCCAACTGCAATCGGCCCTTAAGGCCAGCCGGACCAAGATTGCCGTGTTCATCTATGTGGTTTTGATCCTGTCCGTCATTTTGGGCACCTTAATGTACCTTATCGAAGGTGATGAAGCAGGGTTTACCAGCATTCCCCGAAGCATTTACTGGACCATTGTCACCCTCACCACGGTCGGTTATGGTGATATTGCTCCCCAGAATCCTTTGGGCCAATTTTTGGCCACGGTGATCATGATCTTGGGATATGGAATCATTGCGGTGCCCACAGGGATTGTCACTGCCGAGTTTTCCCGAAACGGCAAAAAGGGTGAAGGGGATTCCAACATGGTCCACGTGAACACACAGGCCTGCCCCAATTGCTCGGCCGAAGGCCATAGGGACAATGCCACCCATTGTTATAACTGCGGACATCCATTATGAGCCAAAAAGTCCTGTTAGCAGTGGTCGGCCCTACAGCCATCGGAAAAACTTCACTGGGCATTCTGTTGGCCAAACATTTTCAAACGGAAATCGTTTCTGCGGATTCCCGGCAGTTCTTCAAGGAAATGGAAATAGGCACGGCCGTGCCCTCTCCATCGGAACTGAATGAAGCCACCCATCATTTCATCCAGCACAAGAGCATTTTTGAACCGTACTCCGTGGGCGATTTTGAACGCGAGGCCATGGAACTATTGGAAAAACTCTTCCAAACACATGACATTGTGGTCATGGTCGGTGGTAGTGGGCTGTATGTGGATGCCGTGGTGAACGGACTGGACGAATTTCCCGAAGTGGGCCCCGAAATCCGTACCACGCTCGACCAAAAATTGCAACAGGAAGGTCTGGAATCCCTCCAAAATGAATTAAAGGATAGGGACCCTGAGTATTACAACACAGTGGATTTGGAGAATCCCCACCGACTGATCAGGGCATTGGAGGTTTGCATTGCGAGCAATAAACCCTATTCCTCATTCTTGGGCCACAACAGACCCGTAAGACCTTTCAAAACACTCTATATCGGTCTTGAAGCACCGAGAAGCATCATTTATGAACGGATCAATGCACGGGTTGACCTGATGATGGAATCCGGATTGCTTGAAGAAGCCGAAAAATTGTACCCACACAGAACACGGAATGCCTTGCAAACAGTTGGCTATAAAGAACTTTTTGAATATATTGACGGGCATTGCTCCCTGGAATTTGCCGTTTCGGAGATCAAAAAAAACACAAGGCGTTTTGCCAAGCGGCAATTGACCTGGCTCCGAAAAAACGAGGACATTCTCTGGGTGGAGCACCATATTGAACCCAACAAGATGCTTGAACAGATCACCAACCGACTCAAAACCATGACCCATGCTTAAAAACAAAAGGGTATTGATCGTTATGGGAGTGAGCGGTACCGGGAAAACGACCATTGGGAAATTGCTCTCTGAAAAGTTGGAGTACCCATTCTTTGATGGGGACGATTACCATCCCGAAGAAAATGTAAAAAAAATGAAGGCAGGCCATCCCTTGGATGACGATGACCGAAAAGGTTGGCTTCTTCGTTTGAACCAATTGGCGCTGGAACACAAAAAATCAGGAGCGGTGATTGCCTGTTCCGCCTTAAAAAAGAACTATCGGGGCCTTTTGAGGGCCGGTATGGGAAACAAAATCAAGTTCATTTTCCTGAAAGGTTCGTTTGAACTCATCAAATCGAGGCTGGAAAACAGAGAAGGGCATTTTATGCCCTTGGAGCTGCTACAATCGCAATTCGATACCTTGGAAGCTCCTTCAAAAGCCCTGTCCGTCTCGGTGGAGGACAGTCCTTCCGAAATTGTCGAAGAAATCATAAGGCAACTTAAGTGAACTAGTCCTTTTTGTACCTATAAAAAAACCACCGCTATGGGTGGCTTTGTATTTTATGGTTATGTTTCTTACTGGTTTTCGGCCTTGACCACCAAACGGAAGCCTTCCCCGTGGATGTTCAAGATTTCAACCATATCGTCACGCTTAAGGTATTTTCTCAATTTGGCTATGTAAACGTCCATACTTCGTGATGTGAAGTAGTTGTCGTCCCTCCAGATTTTGGTCAGGGCCAACTCGCGGGGCATCAGGTCGTTTTCATGGAGTGCCAATAAACGTAGCAGCTCGTTTTCCTTGGGCGACAATTTGATGGGTTCCTCTTCTTTGTATTTGAGGAAGCGTAGTTTGGAGTTCAAGTGGAAGTTGCCGATCTGGAACTCAAACTGTTTACTGTCCGCCAAGGTGCTGGATGCTTTTCTTTGAAGTATCGCCTTGAGTTTCATCAACAACACTTCAGAGTCAAAGGGTTTGTTGAGATAATCGTCAGCTCCCGCCTTGTACCCTTTCAGCACATCCTCTTTCATGGTCTTGGCGGTAAGGAATATGATGGGAACGTTCTCGTTCTTCTCCCGGATTTCCCTTGCCAGGGTAAAACCGTCCTTGTAGGGCATCATCACGTCCAGGATACAGACGTCATAATTGTCCTTTTTGAACTTTTCAAAACCTTCCATCCCGTTTTTGGCCAGAACGACATCAAAATCGTTCATGTTCAGATAATCCTTCAGGACAATCCCAAAATTGGGGTCGTCCTCTACCAATAGTATTTTCTTTTTTTCTGTTTCCATAGTTTGCTTTTAGATCAAGGGGAGTTTTATAAAGAACGTGCTTCCTTTTCCTTTTTCGCTCTCCGCATAAACTTCGCCTTGATGATCTTCAATAATTCGTTTTACATAGGCCAATCCCAATCCATGGCCTTTCACATTGTGTATGTCACCGGTATGCTCCCGATAGAATTTTTCGAACACTTTTTTGAGTACGGCCTTGCTCATGCCCGCTCCCTGGTCCCGCACTTTTATAATGATATTGTTCTTCGCCACTTCGGTGAAGACATCTATTTTGGGTGTTTCCGGGGAATATTTGACCGCATTGTCCAAAATGTTCACGATCACATTCGTCATGTGCATATCGTTTGCCAAGACTTCCGATCTTTCCGCATCCAAATGGGCGTTCACATAACCGCCCCTATCCTGCACTATCAGCTCCACATGGGCAATGGCATCCCCAATGATATCGTGCATATCCACCCTGTCCTTGTTGATGTCCAACTGGTTTTTTTCTAATTTGGATATTCTCAAGACATTTTCCACTTGGGCGTGCATGCGCTTGTTCTCGTCCCTGATCATCCCCAAATACCTCAACACTTTTTCCTTGTCCTCAATGGACTTTGGGTTTCGAATGGCTTCCACGGCAAGGTTGATGGTGGCAATGGGAGTCTTGAACTCATGGGTCATATTGTTGATGAAGTCCGACTTGATCTCCGAAATCCTTTTCTGCTTGATCAATTGATAGATGGCACTGGTGTAGGTAATCATGATCACAAGGGTAAAAACCAAGGACAACAGGGCCATTCCCATAATCGACCTGAAAATGAACTTTTTCATGGTCGGGAAGGTCAACAACAGCGAGAAATTGGTATTACCTTCTATATCCCTGAAAATGGGTGCCTCGTACATTTTCACTCCGGAGAACTTGAATTTTCTGGACCTTATCTTGGTGGGATATCCTTGACTGTACACCCCATATTCAAAGTCGATGTTGATGTTCCTGTTTTTCAGTTCCTGACTGAGGAGCAGTTCCAATTCCTGTGGGGACACCCTTTTGTGTATCGGGGTGGTCTTGGCATACTCCATGATGACATCTTCAAAGGCAATCCGGTCCACCATGCTCAGGTTACCAATTTTTTCGTAGCGCTGCATGGGTGTAAGCCCATAACTCTTCCCGTCCAGCCCGAATTCCTCTTTGTACACGGCCTTGGTTCGCTTGGTCGTATAGTTTCTGATCGTAGTGGAATCCTCTCCGTTTAAATTGTCATTATCAAAGAACGTAGATGATACGTTGTAATCTTCCTCAAGAATTCCGTGGGAATAAAAAAGAATCTCGTCGGAGTTCACATCACGGTCCACGAACAAGAAGTTTTTGAACTGTGTGCTCTTCGGTTTGACACTATCCACAATGGGGGCCAAGCGGTCCGAATATTGTTTGATTTCCATCATCTCCACCCTGTCCGCCACTTTATCCAATATATCCGTGACCGTTCTAGAGAACTGTTCTTCTTTGTCGTTTATGGATGTCCGTATCCAATAAACCTGAACGAAAATTATCCCTAAAAGGGACAAACTCATCAGAATGACCAGAAGAACGAATAGCTTCTTGTTCATTGTGCCAAAATTAAAAATTTAACATTTAGACCTTTGGGCGTTTAACCTAACCTTAACAAAAATGTTAAAATTTGGTTGCCATTTCCATAAATCTGATGTGAAGTGCCTTGACCGTATCAGCCGTGGATCCCAAATCGAGGTTCTCGATGCAGAAATCGGCCAGGTCCAATTTATCGGCATCGTCCATTTGGTTTTTCATGCGTTCCAACACAGCTTTTGGCCCCACTCCATCCCTTTTCATGACCCGCTCCAAGCGCACGTCCAAGGGGGCGGTCACCAAAATGGTATGGTCGTATTGTTCCTGTGAGCCATTTTCAAAGATCAAAGCAGTTTCCTGTATCACATAGGGAGCAGTTTGGTCTTTAACCCAATCCTTAAAGTGCTGTCTCACTGCCGGATGTACGATCGCATTCAGCTTTCGCAGCAATTCTGGATCCTTGAACACCTTCTCCGCAACGAAACCCCTGTCCAACACGTCTTCATTGTATGCACGTTTTCCCAAAAGGTCCGTTATGGCTTCCTTGACCTCGACGGAGGACACCATCAATCGTTTAGCCTCGGAATCCGAATCGTACACGGGCACCCCCAGCTCCCTGAACATTTCGGCCACGGTACTTTTCCCACTGCCAATCCCGCCTGTCAACCCAACGACCATCATAATTGTTTCAGTATAAAATTCACTGTGCTGCCTTCCTGCAGCCTTACATCATACACATTTTCAGGTCGTTCGGTGATTCTCAAAAACAGGGCGCTCCCTCCGGTATCCTTCCCTTGGTCGTAATCTGCGACAACTTTAAAATCAGTCTTGGAAATCTCCTTCAGTCGTTCTATGGTAGCCTTGCAGACCACGGTCACCTTATTGGGAAAAACCTGTACTTGGTATCCTTCGGGAATGTTCAACACCTCCACCGGTACTTCGAACAGCTTCTCAGAAAACTTGGAGACCTTACCGGAAACCACGGCCTTGTTGATTGAAAAAACACTGTTCTCCAACCCTTTTGGTAATTTTAGGGGCACTTCCCTTGAGAAATCATTGGAAACGTTTGCCAACTGCAAAAGCGAGGTCATAACCTCTCCAATGGTGTCGATTTCCTTGCTGGGCCCTTTGACCACTACATGGTCGGGCGTGACCTTGACTTCCCCGTCCAACAAATAATTTTGTTCGAACTGGATCTCCAAACTTGCTTTGATGGGGATTTCCCTGGATGCCACACGGTACATGTCCACGACCAGTTCACTCCTGTCCAGGTCCAATATCGACACGCTCTGGGATAGTTCCAGATCCATTTGTTTTCTCAATTCTTCCCTGGTCAGCAGATATTTGCCATTCCGATACACCGCTTGGGACACATCCACATCAATCTGTTTCTTGAAAAAATTATGGTACAGGAATTGAAACCCGCTGGCACGGATTTTCGCCTCGATCATGTCCTCCGAATTTTTGCCCAACATAAGCGTGTCCGGCAAATTGCTATATGAAATGATGAAATTGGTCCTCGATTCATAGGTTTCGGACAAATTGCTGATGAACCACGATAGAAAAGAGCATAACAGGAACAGTGAGAATACTTTCACTTTCCTTTGGTTAAGCCTGCTACGCAATTTTTCGATCACTTCTGCCTTTTCTTATGGTTATTGTTGGGCTAAGTAGGCCGAGGCGTTGCATGTATCCTTCGGCCCAATCCAACTCTACTTATATACGGTCCAAGATCCTCCCAAATCACTTTTTCTTGAAAAAAAGTTTCGGGAACAGTTCCTCTGGTTCCTTGTTACTAAAATTAAGCAAGATCGTGGACTTAAGAAAACCGATTCCGTACCCATAAAATTGGGTCAATGCGGCATAAAGGGCCAAAAAGGCCACTTTAACGTCCCTGTTTTTGACCCATGCATCGAGAAACAAAACCAAAAAGTAAAAAATATAGAGCGCCAAGGGGAGCCACATCCCGAAAAAAGAAATGACCAAGGACAGACAAAGGCCCAGCATAAAAAGTGTAGGGAACCAATAGGTGGGCCTTGCGGTGCCCGGGTGCCATTTGTTGAGAATGGGGCGCACCATTCCAAATTTGTTCACTTGGATATAAAACTTGTCCCAATCGATACGCCTTTTATGATACACGAAGGCGTTGGGGAACAATCGGGAATCGAAACCTGCCTTCCAAATACGGAACGTGAGGTCTGGATCCTCCCCTGGGTGTATGCGGCCAAAACCGCCCACTTTGGCAAAGGCTTCCGCAGAAATCCCCATATTGAAGCTACGTGGCTGGAATTTTCCCACTGCTTTTTTTCCTCCGCGGATCCCTCCAGTGGTAAAAAAGGAGGTCATCACATAATTGATTGCTTTTTGTACCGTGGTGAATGATCGGTCCGCAGCGTCCGGCCCACCAAAACAGTGCACAAACTCCCTTTTGAGTTCCTTGTCCACTTCGGTAAGGTATTGTTGGGGAAGGATACAATCGGAATCCAGAATGATGAAATAATTCCCCTTGGCCTTTTGCATGCCAAAGTTCCTGGAATCGCCGGGGCCTGAATTGGATTTATAGTAGTAGGAAATATGGAGCTTGTCCTGAAACCCTTCCACTACCATTTCCGAACTTTCCGAAGAGCCATCTTCAACGATCACTACTTCAAAATCTTCCTTAAAATCCTGTTTCCGAAGGCTTTCCAAAAGCTCCCGGATTTCATCTGGCCTGTTGTACACTGGCACCACTATGGAGAAAAAGGTGTTCATGTGAAATAGAAAAGCCATCCCTAAAAAGGATGGCTTCCCGTATTATGTATGTTGCTTATTTGTTGAACTCATCGATTACCTCTTGGCTTACCCCGGTATTGGAGAACCCACCGTCGTGGAAGAGGTTCTGCATGGTCACTTTTTTGGTGAGGTCCGAGAACAAGCTCACGGTGTAGTTGGCGCAGTCGTCGGCCGTGGCATTGCCCAAGGGGGACATTTTCTCGGCATAGTTGATGAACCCGCCGAACCCTTTTACACCTTGTCCGGCCGTAGTCGGGGTCGGAGATTGGGAAATGGTGTTCACACGAACCTTCTTCTCCTTTCCGAAGAAATAGCCGAAACTTCTGGCCACGGATTCCAAATAGGCCTTGTTATCGGCCATATCGTTGTAATCTGGAAAGGTCCTTTGTGCCGCCATATAGGTGAGGGCCACAATGCTGCCCCACTCGCTCATGGCATCGGCCTTATATAAGGTCTGCAGTACCTTGTGGAAGGATAGTGCGGACACATCCCAGCCCTTGGCGGTGAAATCGTAGTTCTCGTCCGTGTAGGCCCGTCCCTTTCTTACATTGACGGACATTCCTATGGAATGAAGGACAAAATCGAGCTTGCCGCCCAAAACTTCCATGGATTGCTCCACCAGGTTCTTCAGGTCTTCTTCATTGGTGGCATCTGCAGGAATGATCTCTGAATTGGTCTTTGCGGCCAGTTCCTTTATCTGCCCCATACGCATGGCAATGGGTGCGTTGGTGAGCACAAACGTGCCTCCTTCTTCATGTACTCGTTCCGCTGTTTTCCATGCAATGGAATTTTCATCCAATGCTCCAAAAATGATTCCTCTCTTACCTTTTAAAAGATTGTATGCCATATGTTCTTTCAATTGTTGATTGTAGGACAAAGATATTTATTCTGATCCACTATTGCCCCATAAAAGAGCAAAAGACCGTTGGGCTGTTGGAGAATAGAAAAAAGAATAGAGAAAAAAGACCCATAACTACTGCAACAGTTCCCTTGCGTGGGCCAATGCGGACTCAGATATGCTCTTGCCACCCAACATTTCCGCAAGTTCCCGCACCCGTTCTTCCACGCTCAACTGTTTGATGTGGGTGCTCGTACCCTGCTCGCTCTCCTCCTTATATACCTTGAACTGGTACTGTCCCTTGGAGGCCACTTGGGGCAAATGGGTAATGGAAAACACTTGCATGTTCTGGCTCATTTGCTGCATGATCTCGCCCATGCGGTTGGAGATCTCCCCGGAAACCCCGGTATCGATCTCATCGAACATCAAGGTGGGCAAATGTTCGTAAGTGGCCAATATCGATTTAATGGTCAGCATGATGCGGGAAAGTTCCCCGCCCGATGCTACTTTCTTCAACTCTCCGTAACTGGAACCTTTATTGGCTGAAAACAAGAATTCGAGATCGTCTTTTCCATTGGTTTTGAAGGTATTGGAGAGGTTTATCTCGATCTTAAAAGTAGCTGATGGCATTCCCAAGGACGCCAGGTTTTCCTGAAGTACCTGCTTCAGTTGGGGAACAACGCCCTTTCTGGCCTTGTGTATGTTTTGGGCCCATGATTCCACTTGCTGGGTAATCCGGTCCACTTCGCCTTTCTTTTCCGCTATTTTTGATTCAATATTGGCAACAGCTTCCACTTTTAGGGCCAATTCATCACGTATGACGATCAATTCAGCCACTGTGGCCACATGATGTTTTTTCTGAAGGTCGTACAGGAGTTGCAACTGACCGTTCACGACTTCCAATCGTGCGGGATCGGCCTCTACGGTATCTTTCAGTTGTTCTATTTCCGAAGCAATGTCGTCGGTTTCTATCAAGACGGATTCAATCCGTTCGCCAAGTGATCTGTATGAAGGACCAAACTCGGTCAAGGCTTGAAAGGCACGTCTCAGATCGGCCAATCGGCCCAAAATGCCCAATTGTTCATCGTTCAGCAGTTGATGTCCCGCAGAAAGCTGCTCCATGATCTGCTCCACATTGCTCAACTGCTCATATTCCGTTTCCAACTCCTCCTGCATGCCTTCTTTCAACCTGGCATCTTCCAGTTCCTTGAGCAAAAAACTGTTGTATTCGTGCTCCTTGTCCGCATTGGACTGGAACGTTTCCAACTCTTTCAGTTCTTTGGCGGCCTTCTTCAATAGTTGCAATTGCGCTCCATATTCCTTTAGATTGTCGGCATTTCCGGCGAGGGCATCCACCACCTTCATTTGAAAGTCGTTCTCCGTGAGCCTCATCGTCTGGTGCTGGGAATGCACATCTACCAATTGGTCGCCCAAAGCCTTCAACACATCCAAAGTGACAGGAGTGTCGTTCACAAAAGCCCTGGATTTGCCACTTGGCAGGATTTCCCTGCGGAGAATGGTCACATTTTCGTAATCCAGGTCATTTTCCTTGAAAAACTGTTGGAGTTGGTATTTTGAAAGGTCAAACTCAGCCTCAATGACACATTTTTGCTCCTCGTTCTTGAGGGACGTGAGATCGGCACGCTTGCCCAGCACCAAGGAAAGACCTCCCAACAAGATGGACTTTCCTGCGCCGGTTTCCCCTGTGATGGTGGTAAAACCTTTGGGGAACGCAACGTTCACATCGTCTATCAACGCATAATTTTGGATGGAAAGATTTGTCAGCAATTCTGAAGATTTTATCCGTAAATATAAATCTCTTTATAGAACTGCACTAGTATTTTATCTCATTCCAAGTGTTGGAATAGAATGGCGCCACTTTGTTCAGGGTTTCTTTCAGTTTAACGATATCCACCGTAGGACCATCGGAAAAGATGTTCTGGATCTCCTCGGATTTAGCATCAAAAAAGGTCTGGATCAAAAAGGCATTGGGCCTTCGTTGCACCAAGGTCTCGAAAAGCCGAAGGCTTCCGGCAACGATTTGCTTGCCTGTGCTGTTGTTGTCCGCCAAAATGTCCAATCCCTTCCTGTGGTAGTTGTACATGGCTATACGGTATTCCCTAAACGAATTGCTGAGCAGGTTGTCCACCAATTCAAAGCGGGTACGTTGTCCTGTTTCTTGGCTCCAACCGCTATAACTTGAACTCTGGGCCTGGGTAACGATGTTCTGTGCCCTTCGGTAAAATTCGTCCCCACCCTCCAGGGAAAACGTATCGGCATCCAATCCCAAAACCAGATATACATAATAGGATATGACGGCAACCAGATTGGAATCGAAAGAATTGGGATTATAAACCAAGGGCTGGAATTCCTGGTACTGAAAATTGAAGGCATCGTCCTTATAATTGAACACAGGGCTTTCGTAGGAGGTGTTGAACACCGGTCTTGACGACTGTATCTGTATGTTGGCCTCAAAACGGTCCGATTCGTATTGGGTCACCGTGATGAACATCCGTGCATTCACCCGTTCGTTCTCGCGATACACCCTATTGGTCCATTTGGTCTTGTTCACGAAATCGTTCAGCGAACGTTCCAGGGTCTTGAAAATCTGCTGATTGGTCTGTCCTACCTGATCGGAATTGACCGTGACCACACAATTGAGTTCTTGTGCGGAGAGCGACAATGAAATGAAAAGTAAAAAAAGGGACAACAGTGTCTTACGCATGGATCCTGGAGATGATTTCTTCCCAAATGTCCGAGGCCACTTCGGGCTTCGTCTTCAATCCAAACGTTTTTATGTCCAAATTCTTATCAATGAAGGTAATTTTATTGGTCCCTGCCCCAAATCCTGCTCCGTCTTCCTTCAACGAATTCAGGACGATACCGTCCAGATTCTTGCGTTTCAGTTTGCCTTTTGCATTCTCCAGTTCATTTTCAGTCTCCAGGGCAAAGCCCACCAAAAACTGGTGTTTTTTTGCTTCTCCAAGGGACAGGAGGATATCGGGGTTTCGCTCCAACTCGATCTGCATGTCGCCATCCTTCTTCTTGATCTTTTCCGTTGCCACATGCTTGGGTCGATAGTCGGCGACCGCCGCTGCGCAGATGGCCACGTCCACGGTCTTGTAGTGCTTGTGGCAGGCATCGTACATTTCCTGTGCAGATGTGACCCTGATCAATTCAACGGAGCTATGTTCCAAGTTCAAATAAGTGGGGCCGGACACCAAAATCACCTTTGCACCAAGGTCTGCGGCCTTTTTGGCCAATTCAAAGCCCATGGTACCCGATGAATGGTTGCCCAAAAAACGGACGGGATCTATGGCTTCGTAGGTCGGTCCTGCTGTGATCAACACTTTCTTGCCACTCAACGGCAATCCTTTGGCCAAATCTGCCTCTATAAAGCTGATGATGTTTTCGGGTTCCGCCATGCGCCCCTCGCCATGTAGGCCACTGGCCAATTCCCCTGACTCAGCAGGAATGAGGACATTGCCAAAAGACTCCAATTTTTCGATGGAGGTCTTGGTGGATGGATGCTTGTACATATCCAAATCCATGGCGGGTGCAAAATACACGGGGCATTTTGCGGAAAGATAAGTGGCTAGAAGTAAATTGTCGCAGGTTCCATTGGCCATTTTGGAAAGTGTGTTGGCCGTCGCTGGGGCAATGATCATGATATCTGCCCAAAGGCCCAGTTCCACATGGTTGTTCCAAGAAATGCTCCCTTCCTCTTCATGGACAAAATCCAACAGTACGGGATTTTTGGACAAAGTGGACAGTGTGAGGGGGGAAACAAAAGAGCTGGCACTCTGGGTCATCACTATTTTGACCTGGGCACCAGCTTTGATCAGTAACCTAACCAGAAATGTGGTCTTGTACGCGGCAATTCCCCCGGAAATACCCAAAAGGATGTTCTTACCGCCAAGCATTTCTTAGGCGTCTTTCTCTGTGTTCCTGTAATAGATTTTGTCTTCCAACCACTCCTGTATGGCCAAGGCATGCGGTTTAGGCAGCTTTTCGTAGAACTTGGACACCTCGATCTGTTCCTTGTTCTCGAAAACCTCTTCCAAACTGTCGCTATAGGTGGCAAACTCTTCCAATTTTTCCAACAACTCCTTTTTGATGTCGGAATTGATCTGGATAGCACGCTTGGATGCTATGGAAATGGCTTCATAAATGTTGCCGGTCTTGGCATCGAACTCGTTCCTGTTAAGGGTAGCAGTGGAAACCGGAGCTTTTGTATTCTTCAAATCTTGCATAATGTGTGCAGCTTTAAACTTTTTATTTTGAAACGGTGGCGGTATAGGCGCTCAATTCCTTTTTGATGGTTTCGGCAAGGTCGTCCGCCTCGTCCTTGAACTTGCTTTCAGGAAAATAGCGCATTAGGTTGTTATATGATGCAAGGGCGTCTTCCAAACGCTCCTTTTTCTTGTCCTCGGTACTGTTCATCGCCAAGTTGGTGGTCGCCTCGATACGGTAGTACAAAGCTTCCTCCCTGTAAATGGAGCCTGGATTGTCTGAAATGAAATTGTCCAGGGCGGTGATGGCCGAAATCAGAATGGGATAGTTGAACTTGCCCAACTTGTTGAACTGCTTGGCGATCTCAATCTCTTTTTTCTCCTTTTTGGTGGTCAGTTCGGTGGCCATGGAGTTGGCCTCTTCAAAATATTCCGACTCTGGGTAAGTGTTGATGAATGTCTGGAGTTTGGACAGTGCCTTGTCCGTATCCGTTTGGTCCAATGAATAGCGGGGCGAAAGCATGTAATAGCTCTTGGCTCCCAAGAAACTGGCCTCTTGGATCTTTTCGCTTCTGGGATAGGATTTCACAAAACGTTCGAACTGGTATCCAGCAAGATAGTAATCCTCCGTTTTAAAATATGAATCGGCGAAGAAGAACATGACCCGTTCCCCTTGTGGCTTTCCTACATATTGGGGAGCGATCTGTTCGAACAACCTCACCGCTCTCTTGTAATCCCCTTCATTGTACAGTTTTTCGGCCATATCGTATTTGGCCTTTGCATCCGTGTTCTTCAGTACTTTTTGGTACTCGCTACAGGATGAAAGGAAAACCATTGCACAGCAAAGAAGGAGAAGTGACCTCATTTTCAAAAACATTTTGCAAAATTAGTGATAATGAACGGATTTAAAAAAAGATTTTACCGTCCAAAAGTAAGGGTATGGAGGCCACCCCCCAAGAACAATGGGAATATTTAACGAATTTTAAACACGGGCCGCGTCCATCGACTTCAAAAAGGCCTGGATCTTGCCCTTCAATGAGGGACTTGCCTCCACCAGTGGCAACTTGACCACCGCATTGGAAAGGCCCAAGTTTTCCAGTATACTTTTGATTCCGGCGGGATTCCCTTCCTCAAAGATAAGTGACATCAATGGCAAAAGTTTGTGGTGGATCCGATAAGCTTCCGTGGCATTCCCCTGAATGCCCAAATTCATCATTTTGGAGAATTGGGAAGGCAGTCCTTGTCCCAAGACGGATATTATGCCTGCCCCACCTGCCAACACGGTCGGCAGCGCCGTGAAATCATCCCCAGAGATAACCAGGAAATCCTTGGGTTTGCCCGATATGATTTTGTCTATCTGTACCATATCGCCACAGGCTTCTTTAATGCCTATGATATTGGAAAAATCGTGCGCGAGGCGCAATGTGGTTTCAGGAAGCATGTTGCTCCCGGTCCTTGAAGGCACGTTGTATAAAATTATAGGCTTGGGCGATGCTTCGGCTATGGCCTTGAAATGTTGATATATACCCTCTTGGGTAGGTTTGTTGTAGTAGGGAGAAACGGAAAGGATGGCATCGAATTCTGTCAGATCCAAAGATTTCAATTCCTCCACAAGAGCTTGTGTGTGATTTCCGCCAACGCCCAATACCAAAGGTAACCTTCCTGCATTGGTGCGTACCACCACATCCATGACCAATTGCTTGTCGGCCTTGGAAAGTGTGGCGGATTCGCCAGTGGTGCCGAGCACCACCAGATAATCTACACCTCCTTGGATGTTATGCTCCACTATACGCTGCAGTGCATTGGCATCCACGGATGAGTCTTCCCTGAACGGAGTGACCAAAGCGACTCCTGTACCGATCAATTGTTCCATTTATATTTCGTTTAAAACCTTTAAATATTTTTTCAGTTCCGTCTTGAACAATTTAAAATCGTCCAAGGGCGTGTACAAGATCAAATCGTTGATCTTTTGGTCCTGGGGCCCCAACCCGACCTTCAAACGTGCCTGTGTCTTCACGGACAGCAGCTTCATCATCAGGTTGTCCTCTTCATAATAATTGATGAGCATATCGTATTCCCTGCCCAAAAACTCCAGTACATATCCGTTCTCTATCTGCCCTTTCCACCCTAGGTCCTTATCCGAGAACATTTGGATGGAATAGGGGGAATTCTTGTCATATTCCCTTTTGTACCCCACAATTTTGATGGCGTTGGGGCGCAGCGAAAATTCATCGATCAATTCGTAAAAGAGCTCGGCCTTTTGGAAACGGTCCACATCCACTATACAGCCAACACTGGTAATCCCCTTTTCCCGGTCAACGGGCAAGGAAGGTTTTTCCATTTCTTCCTTTAAATATTTGAGCCCAGATTTAACCTTAAATTTGTCTTGGAGTCCCTTTATGAACATATTTTTGTGCATTTTTACAAAGGTAAATAATCTACCAAGACGACTTAACAAAGATAAGCACGTGATTGATTTAAAATTTAAACAAATTGTTGTATTTATAACTATTTGTTTTTTATTCTCCTGTAAAAATACTACCGGCGAACTCGCAGAAATCCAAGGAAAGCAGATACCCATTGATGCTTCCATCAAAGGGGTCGACTCCATTTCAGAGTTTATCTCCCCTTACAGAAATCACATAAACGAAGTATTGGACAGCACCTTGGCCTATGCCCCAAAACCATTTTTATTGGATGATGGCAAACGGAACACTTCCATGGGCAATCTGATGGCCGACATTGTTTTTGCCGAAACGGCACCCATTTTCAAGAGCAGAATGGGAAAAGATCTGGATTTTGTGGTGCTCAATTACGGTGGTGTGCGCTCCATCATTTCCGCAGGCAATGTGAGTGCGCGGAATGCGTACGAGGTGATGCCCTTTGAAAATTATATCGTGGTGGTGGAACTGGATGGTTCCGCAGTGAGAAAGCTCATTGACTTTTTGGCCAAGGCCACCCGAAGACATCCCATTTCGGGAATACAGATCGTGGTGGACAAAAACAGTGGTCTGGAGTCCGTGGACATCCAAGGGGAACCTTTTGATGAGTCGCGCAACTACTACGTCGCCACTTCCGATTATTTGGTGCAGGGCGGTCCGAGCATCGGCTTTTTCAATGAAATGATATCCGTTACAGATACCGATTACCTATTGCGCAATGCCATCATTGACCATTTCAGAAAAGTGGACACCTTGAAGGCCGTGGTGGACGATCGTTTTATACAACTGGATAAATAAAATGTAAAGAGTTCTTAAGTTACAGGGTTACCAGTTATTCGGTAAATAGTTCGCTTCAATAACTCAATGGTCCATAACCCAATAACTCTTATAAAAATGATATTCATAAAAAGTGAAGTCATACACTTAAGTGTATAGTTTCCACAACACATGTGATCAATGAAAAGAAGGGATTTTTTAACGAACACCGCCGCTGCCTCTACCCTCATAGGTCTCGGGGGATTAGGGATGAATTCTTGCTCCCATTTGGGCCAAAAGCACATTACCATTTTGCACACCAACGATGTGCACAGCCACATAGATCCATTCCCTGCCTCCCACTCGGAGTTTGCCAATTTGGGCGGAATTGCCAAACGGGCCACTTTGGTGGAGCAGATACGAAACGAGAATCCGAACACCCTGCTCTTTGATGCCGGGGACATTTTCCAAGGGACGCCTTATTTCAATTTTTATGGAGGTGAACTGGAGTTCAAGTTGATGAGCAAATTGAAGTATGACGCATCGGCCATCGGCAACCATGATTTTGATAACGGCATTGATGGACTTTTGGCCCAAATGCCCCATGCCTCCTTTGAGCTCCTCTGCGCCAACTACGATTTCACCAACACGGTGATGAACGGGTATGTGAAGCCCTATAAAACCTACTTGGTGGACGGTGTCAAAATTGGGGTGTATGGACTTGGCATCGAACTGGACGGTCTGGTGACCAAAAAGTTGTATAAAGAAACTGTGTATCTGAATCCGTACGAGATCGCTCTGGACACGGAGCGGAAATTAAAAGAAGAGGAAAACTGTAATCTGATCATCTGCCTTTCGCATTTGGGGTATGATTACGACAATCCTGAAAGGCCCATGGACACCCAACTGGCCCAACTCACCCATTACACCGATTTGATCATTGGCGGGCACACCCATACCTTTCTTCAAAAACCGGATGTGCGGACCAACCAAAAAGGGAATAGCGTTTTAGTGAACCAAGTGGGCTGTTACGGCATCAATTTGGGACGCATCGATTTCTATTTTAATCCCGATAAAAATGCCTCTGCCGAAGGAGTGAGCATTGTGGTTTGATGTGATGGGAGAAGTTTCAGGTTTCAGGTTTCAGGCCAAAGTTCAAATTCAAGTTCAAGAGCAAAAGAACCAAGCACCAAATCACAAATTACAGTTTGCAGGAAGCAGTTGGCAGTAGCAGAACAACCAAAGTCTATTTTCTATTGTCTATGTTCTTTGGTCTTTTTGACACTAATTTCACGAATTGCACCAATCTCACAAATGCGCCACCTGTCATTTCGAGCATGCCTTTGTCGGCAGACAGGCGCAGTCGAGAAACCTTAAACAACCTACTCACAAATTCCAATAAACAGTAAGCGGCTTTGCAGTTGGCAGTAGCAGAATAACCAAAGTCCATTTTCTATTGTCTATGTTCTTTCGTCTCTTCGGACTTCGGACTTCGGACATCAGACTACTTCTCAAAGATGCGCCTCCACCAAAACCTTGAGTTCTTCATCCAAGCCATACTCCGGAAAAGGACGGCCCGCTTGTCGGTACCAATAACCGGCGTTCCACTTGTCCCCTTCCCAGCGATGTAGGTACGCATGTATCCAACTCCCCATGGAAGTGTGGATATCCTGTGCAATATCGTGCGAGGCATCCCAATCCTCCTTGGCAGCAAACCAAAGGGACCGTAAGGAATCCGGCCAATCCTTGGGCGGAGCACTCAAATCCAGGCTTTCCTGAAAGGCTTCGTAGGTTTTAGGTCTCATGCTTGCAGTTTTTGTAAAAATTCCTGTTCAGATATGATAGGCACTCCCAGACTTTCCGCTTTGGTCTTTTTGCTGGGCCCCATATTATCCCCCGCCACCACAAAACTGGTTTTGGAAGATATGGAGGAGGCCACTTTGCCCCCATTATCCTCGATCATCTTTTTCAATTCGTCCCTGCTGACGGTCTCAAAAACTCCTGATACCACAAAAATCTGTCCTTTCAGCTTATCCGTTTGGTTCTCCAGTTGTTCTTCCGACAAGGAGAATTGCAATCCGTAGGATTTCAAGCGATCAATGATCTCCAAATTGGTAGGTTCGGAGAAAAACTTGACCACACTTTCCGCGATGCGCTCCCCAATTTCATCCACGGCCACCAGTTCTTCTTGGGATGCGGCCATCAAGGCATCGATGTTCTTATAGGCCTTGACCAGTTTTTTGGCCACGGTTTCCCCCACGTATCGAATACCCAGGGCAAAAAGCACCCGTTCAAAAGGTATGGATTTGGATGCAGCCACGCCATTGACCAAATTTTCTGCGGATTTATCCGCCATACGTTCCAAAGGAACGACCTGTTCCTTGGTCAAGGTGTAAAGGTCTGCATAGTTAGCGATCAACCCTTGTTTGAAGAGCAGTTCCACCGTTTCACTTCCCATGCCCTCAATATCCATGGCCTTGCGGGAAATAAAATGCTGGATGCGCCCCGTGATCTGGGTGGGGCACCCCGTATCATTCGGACAGAAATGTTGGGCCTCCCCTTCCTTTCGAATCAATTCGGTGCCACATTCCGGGCAGTGGGTAATATATTCGGTCGGTTTGGAATCTACAGGTCGCTTGGTAAAATCTACTGCTATGATCTTGGGGATGATTTCCCCTCCCTTTTCCACAAAAACGGTATCGCCCACCCGAACATCCAACTTGGCAATCTGATCGGCATTGTGCAAGGAAGCGCGTTTCACCGTGGTACCAGCCAACAGAACAGGTTGAAGGTTTGCTACAGGTGTTATGGCACCGGTCCTTCCCACTTGATAGGTAATCTCCTTGAGCACCGTAGAGGCCTGTTCCGCCTGAAATTTGTAGGCCATGGCCCATCGGGGGGATTTGGCGGTATAGCCCAACTCTTCCTGCTGCTGTATGCTGTTCACCTTGACCACTACCCCATCCGTTTCGTAGGGCAAGTGGTGCCGATTGGTGTCCCAATGTTCCACGAACTGCATTACCTCGGCGGTGGATTTGCAGAGCTTTGCCACTGTTGGGACCTTAAAACCCCATGAACGGGCCTTTTCCAAAATCTCAAATTGGGAAGATATGCCCAGATTGCTGCCTGCAATACTGTAGAGCAGGCATTCCAAAGGACGTTGGGCCACAAGAGCGCTGTCCTGCAATTTCAAACTGCCGGAAGCTGTGTTCCTTGGGTTCATATAAGGATCTTCCCCTGCCTCTATGCGTTCCTGGTTCATTTTGGCAAATCCTTCGAGAGTCAAAATAATCTCTCCCCGGATATCAAATTTGGGCGGATAGTCCCCTTTCAATTGCAAAGGGACCGATCGTATCGTCTTAATGTTGGTGGTCACATCATCTCCCTGAAAACCATCGCCCCGAGTGACCGCCCTTACCAGTTTTCCCTCCTCGTAGGTCAGGCTGATGGAGGCCCCATCATACTTCAGCTCGCAGGTAAACTCGACCTCTGCATCGCCCAAAATACGCTGGATGCGCTTTTCCCAATCCTCAAGATCCTCTTTGGAATACGAATTGTCCAAGGAATACATCCGATGCTCATGCACCACGGTCTCGAAGTTCTTGGTGACCATGCCCCCTACCCGGATGGTGGGCGAAGCGGGGTCGTAAAATTCCGGATGCGCTGCTTCCAATTGCTGAAGCTCTTTGAGCTTCATGTCAAATTCATAATCGGTGATGGAGGGCTGGTCCAGCACATAGTATTTGTAATTGTGCTCGTTGAGTTCTTCCCGAAGGGCGATTATTTTTTGTTGGATGTCCATTTATTTTTGTGCTTTTAGCATTCGATCATTGCCGAAGATGTCCTTTCGCAGTTCAATTTCCGAAAAATTATGGGCTTTCAAAAGTGCCTTTGTCTCCTCACCCAGATACTGGTTGATTTCCAGATAGAGACTTCCCCTTTCTTTCAGATGGGTTTCACTAAACTGGGCAATGGCCCTATAAAAAACAAGTGGGTCCCCATCGGACACAAAAAGTGCCAAAGATGGTTCATGGTCTTTGACGTTGTTCTTCATTTCCTCCTTTTCCAATTCCCTGACGTAGGGCGGATTGGATACGATAATGTCAAGTTCAAGCTCAAGTTCAAGTTCAAGTTCAGCAGCAAGAATGTCGTTTTTCAGGAATGTGATGTCCACTTGGTTCAACCTTGCATTTTCCCGGGCCACTTCGAGTGCCTTTTCCGAAACATCGAGGGCATATACTTTTGCATGGGGCAAGTGTTTAGCAAGTGCAATGGCAATGCAACCACTTCCGGTACCGATATCCAAAATTCGCAAAGAACGGTCATTGAGCGTAGTCGAAATGACGCTTCGACTCCGCTCAGCGTCCAGATTCTTCTTTTTTGTTTGATAATCTTCCAAAATCCACTGCGCCAACTCCTCGGTTTCTGGCCTGGGAATCAGTACGGATTCATTCACTTGAAGTTCCAGGTCCATAAAATGGGCCGTTCCCAGAATGTATTGTAGGGGCCGTTCCTGTTTCAACTGGGACAATGCCTCGAACAACGGCTGCTCCTCTTCCTTGGTCAAAGCAAGTTCGGGTTGGATGGCCAAAACAAATCGCTCTAATTTCAGGTAATGCTCAATGCACCTGTAAAAAAAGGAATCGATTTCTTCCTTGGGATAGGTCTTCCCCAATTCGTTATGAAAAATGTTCTTGATCTCCTTGAGCAGCATTACAACTTTTTAAGCATCCAAACGGGACAGGAATAATGCCCTGTGTTCCCCAATGGCGCATCAATATATTCAAAACCATTTTTCTTGTAGAGTTTTTGGGCGGCCTCCATATAGGGCATGGTTTCCAGATAGCATTCATCAAACCCATACTCTTTGGCCCTTTGCAAGCATATTTGTATCATTTCCGAACCGATGCCCTTGCCCCTGGCCTCTTCCAGAAAATACATCTTTTGCAGCTCGCAAACGTTGCCCTCATAGTTCTGCAATTGGGCAATCCCCGCACAGCCGATGATGTTTCCCTCGTGCTCCACCACAAAATAGGTTGCCCTCGGCACGTCATATTCTTTATACATATCGTCCAAGGCCTTGTCCGCGTAGGCAGTGCCCACTTTT
This sequence comes from Flagellimonas baculiformis, assembly GCF_033441575.1. NCBI lineage: Bacteria > Pseudomonadati > Bacteroidota > Flavobacteriia > Flavobacteriales > Flavobacteriaceae > Flagellimonas > Flagellimonas baculiformis. Next base: position 39,452 of record NZ_JAUZVW010000012.1, on the reverse strand, counting down.
GGGACACCCATGTCCTCCAAGACCTTGCGGATCACCTTGGCCACTTGTTCGTTATCTTCGGGCTTGATTTCCCGAATTTTTGCATTTCCCATAATGCCGTTTAATATGCTATTTTTGCTGGGTGAATATACACCAAAAATATATCCTCCGTTGCATGGAACTGGGCAAAAAGGGACTGGGAACCACCGCCCCCAACCCCATGGTGGGATGCGTGATCGTGCATGATGGAAAAATCATTGGGGAAGGCTTTACCAGTCCTTATGGTGGGCCACATGCGGAGGTAAATGCCATCAACTCCATCAAGGACAAAAGTGTGCTTTCCCAAGCTTCGCTCTATGTGACCCTCGAACCTTGTTCGCATTATGGAAAAACACCTCCTTGTGCCGATTTGATCACAAAGCACAACATTCCAAAAGTATTCATCGGGCTGACGGACCCCCATGACAAGGTGGCCGGAAAGGGCATCCAAAAACTGGAGGAAGCAGGCTGCAAAGTGACCGTCGGCATATTGGAAAAGGAATGCAGGGAGCATCACAAACGATTTCTGACGTATCAGGAAAAGAAAAGGTCCTACATCATCCTTAAATGGGCCGAGACGCAAGATGGGTTTATGGCCCCCGATAACACCAAAAGGGAGGACAAACCTGAACCCTATTGGATCACAAACCCCTATTCCAGACAGTTGGTGCACCAATGGCGAAGCGAGGAACAGGCCATTTTGATAGGGACCAACACCGTTTTGGAGGACAATCCGAAATTAAACACCCGGGATTGGGTGGGCAAAAACCCGATCCGAATCGTTTTGGACAAAAATCTAAGGATAGGTCCAGATTTCCATGTGCTGGACAGGTCCGTGAAGACCATAGTCCTCACCCAACAAACGGACGCTACAAAATATATTGATGGAGTTGCCTATGAAGTCTTGGATTTCAACAAGCCTTTGGGCCAGCAGATGTGCGATGCGCTCCACAAACAGTCCATCAGCAGTGTTATTGTGGAAGGAGGCACAAAAACCCTTCAAACTTTTATCGATGAAGGACTTTGGGACGAAGCCCGGATATTCACGGGAGCCATTCGTTTTGGCAATGGGATTGCCGCCCCAAAATTAAAAGCAGCCCTTCAACATAGGGAAACCATCTTGTCCGACATTTTATCCATCTATACCCAATGATCAAAAACATCATCTTCGATTTTGGCGATGTGCTCATCAATCTGGACAAACCGGCAACGGCAATGGCCATGATGAAATACGGTTTTCAGGGCATCACTCCCGCCTTGGACACCTTGTTCAAGGACTATGAAAAAGGAATGATGGATTCCCCCAGCTTTCTCGGCGAGGTGTCCGGCCTTTTCCCAGATGCGGGCATGGAGCATTTGACCAGCGCTTGGAATGCCATTTTATTGGATTTTCCAGAGCATCGCTTGGAGTTTTTGGAAAATCTTGCGCAAGAAAAGGAATACCGTCTGTTCCTATTGAGCAATACCAACCACTTGCATATGGAATGTGTGAGGGAGCAAATGGGCATGGAGCGGTTCAATAGGTTCAAAAATGCATTTGAGGTATTTTATCTGTCCTACGAAATGGGCATGCGGAAACCTGACACCGAAATCTTTGAATTTGTGCTGGAAGAAAACAATTTGACGGCTACGGAGACCCTTTTTGTGGACGATGTGAAGGAAAATACGGATGCCGCTGCGCTTTTGGGCATTCATGTATGGAACCTGCAAGTGGGCCAAGAGGACATCACCCAACTAAAATCTTACCTATAAATGATAGACCTGGCCCTTAGCGTTCTCAGCTCCACTCTGATTTTCGTCGCCTTCAAGCTGTTCGGTGTTTATAAGGTACAGACCCTCTATGCCATCATCACCAACTATGTGGTGGCCTGCTTGGTGGGCCTGTTCTTGTACGAAGGAAATGTAGACGTGGCGCAATTGGCCAGTACGTCATGGTATTGGGGACCCATCGCGCTTGGCGTACTGTTTATCACCATCTTCAACTTGATGGCAAAGTCCACACAGGTTTCCGGGGTAACGGTGACCTCGGTGGCCACAAAAATGTCGCTGGTAATTCCAGTAGTGGTCGGAGTCCTTATATATAAGGAAGAACTGTCCCTGCTCCAAATCATTGGAATCGTGCTCGCCCTGTTGGCCGTTTATCTGTCTTCCCAAAAGGAAAAGGGCATTACCATCAACCGAAGGGAACTCCTGCTGCCGCTATTGGTGTTTTTGGGTTCGGGTATTATTGATGCCAGCATCAAATATTTTGAGGAAGAACACCTGACCGACCCAGAGATTCCCATTTTTTCTTCCTTGGTGTTTGGTTGTGCCGCCCTGACCGGATTGGTGTTCATCGGCATCAAGTCCTTCAAGACGCCATTGAGGGTCAACTTCAAAAACATCCTTGGCGGGATTGCGCTTGGGGTACCCAATTACTTTTCCATTTTCTTTTTGATACGGGCCCTTCGCTCGGACATGCTCAACAGTGCTGCGGTCTTCACGCTGAACAATGTGGCTATCGTAATGCTTTCTACCATTCTCGGCATCCTACTGTTCAAGGAGCGATTGAGGCCTAAAAACTGGGGAGGTGTGGCTTTGGCGATTCTCAGTATAATATTGGTAGCTTTGTTCTGATGGAAAAGGATGATGCGTATAAAACCATTGAAAGACCCTCCCCTGAAATTTTATATAAGGATAAAAAGAGTAAGTTCTTTGCGTCGGTGTTTCCCATTACTTCCGAAGATGAGGTAAAACCGATCGTGGAAGAACTCCGCAAGAAATACCACACGGCCAACCATGTCTGCTACGCATGGCAATTGGGCGAGAAAGAACGTTCCTACCGCGCCAATGATGACGGAGAACCCAACAATTCGGCGGGCATGCCCATTTATGGGCAAATACAGTCCTTTGATGTGACCAACGTGCTGGTCACGGTGACCCGGATATTCGGTGGTACCAAATTAGGGGTCGGCGGATTGATACAAGCCTACAAAACCGCGGCGCAAATGGCCTTGGAGAATGCAGAAATTGTGGAACGGGTCATACAGGACCGGCTCCAGCTCCGTTTTGGCTATCCGGAAATGGACAAGGTGATGCGAGCCATCAAGCAAAAGAACCTCGACATGGTCTCCCAAAAAATGGACATGGATTGTCAATTGATCTTATCGGTCCGACTAAGTGAAACAGAACAGGTATTCCAACTTTTCGATGAAATGCAGGGGGTGGATGTGTCTATTATTTAATAGAACCAAGAACGCTTCGCTTTAAGACATAAGAATAAAGACCCATTTTGGTTTCAGGTTAAAGGTTTCAAGTTCGAGGTTATTGCAAACTGCATACTGTTATTGATGTTCGATGCACGGTGCTCGATGTCTGAAGTCAGTTATCGGGAGTAGAAATGGGTTTCTGGTTTCTTGGCCCCTGACTCCTGCATCTTCATTTGACACGAGTGATACGAATTGACTCGAATCTATTTTGAACTTGGTCTTGCCTGCCTATCGATGAGGTAAGAACTTGTTGTTTGTCCATTCCAGTCCTGTTTCTTGGTTCTTGAACTTGATTCTTGAGCTTGTCTCTTGTCTCTTGTCTCAAAAAAAATCAATCCTCCAGCTTTTCCAGGATATAATCGGGGCATTTGATGGGCTTGCCTGTATTCTTGTCCATAAAGGCCAAAACGGTATGGCCCGTGGCCAACAACTCCCCTGATTCGTTGAAAACCCTGTAATCAAACTCTATCTTGACGAGCGGCCGGCTTTTCAGGCTGGTCTCCACAGTAAGGAGATCGTCGTAGAGCGCAGATTTTTTGTAATCGATGTGCAAGGATATTACGGGCAACATCACACCGTTGTCTTCCATACTTTTATAGGTGATGCCCAAGGCCCGGAGCCACTCCACTCTCCCCATCTCCAAGTATTGTGCATAATTCCCATGATAGACCACTCCCATTTGGTCGGTTTCTGCATAACGGACACGAAAAGAATGTGAATTTAACTGCATACTTTAACTTAAAAATTATATATTTAAAGTCTTGGTTAAGTTGCAAGCAACATGCGAAAAAAAAACAGAACATTCAATGACAAATTGATTTTTTTTTTAAAAGAATTGTTCACATATTTGTCGCATCCAAAGGCGTCTAAGATACCCATAGATGCTGCATCAAAAGTGTTATAGCTAACCAACAAAAACAAGGAAAAACTTCTATGAGTGTCACTGCTAATTCCGTATGGAACAACTGTTTGGCTTTTATCCAGGATAACATCCAACCGCAGGCATTCAAGACTTGGTTCGAGCCCATCAAGCCTATCAAATTAACAGACAAGGCACTCAGCATTCAAGTTCCCAGCAAGTTTTTTTACGAGTGGTTGGAAGAGCATTACGTGAAGCTTTTGAAGGTGGCCCTGACCCGCGAACTGGGAAGCAGTGCCAAGCTCATTTACATCATAAAAATGGAGAACAAGTACGGGAACAAGGAACCGTTCACGGAGCAGATTCCGAGTTCCAACCGTACCGCGGTCGCGCCCCAAGAATTGGACGTGCCGATCACCTCCAAAAGTCCCGAACTCAAGAACCCGTTTGTCATACCCGGCATCCGGAACATCAAGATAGAGTCCCAACTCAATCCCAATTATAATTTCGACAATTTCCTGGAAGGAGATTCCAACCGTTTGGCACGATCGGCAGGTATGGCCGTGGCCAACAAACCGGGAGGCACTTCCTTCAACCCATTGCTCGTCTTTGGAGGGGTCGGATTGGGAAAGACGCACTTGGCCCATGCCATTGGTGTGGAGATCAAGGACAAATACCCAGAAAAGACGGTGCTCTACATCTCTGCGGAGAAGTTCACCCAACAATATATTGAATCTGTAAAAAAGAACACCCGGAACGATTTCATCCATTTTTACCAGTTGATCGATGTACTCATCATAGATGACGTGCAGTTCCTATCGGGTAAATCTGGAACCCAGGATGTGTTCTTCCACATATTCAACCACTTGCACCAAAACGGCAAGCAGGTGATCCTGACCTCGGACAAGGCTCCCGTGGACATGCAGGACATTGAGCAACGGTTGCTTTCCCGTTTCAAATGGGGACTGTCCGCCGAGCTGCAAAGCCCAGATTACGAAACCAGGGTCTCCATTCTAAAGAACAAACTGTACAGAGACGGTGTAGAGATGCCCGATGACATCATAGACCATGTGGCCCGCAACATCAAGACCAATATCCGAGAGCTGGAAGGTGCCATCATTTCCTTGATTGCCCAATCTTCCTTCAACAAGCGTGAGGTTACTTTGGAACTGGCCCAACAAGTAGTGGAAAAGTTCGTCAAGAACACCAAGCGCGAGGTTTCCATTGATTATATCCAGAAAGTGGTCTCCGATTACTTCGAAATGGATGTGGCCACCCTACAGTCCAAGACCCGGAAACGGCACATTGTGCAGGCTCGACAACTGGCCATGTTCTTTGCCAAGAAATTTACGAAGGCCTCCTTGGCCAGCATCGGCTCCCAAATCGGGAAAAGAGACCACGCCACAGTGCTCCATGCCTGCAAAACTGTGGACAACCTGGCCGAAACCGACAAGCAGTTCCGAAAGTACATCGACGACCTGAACAAAAAGTTCAGCTAGGAACCAATCCCCTTTTTTATGAAAACCAAAGTCTTGATGGTCTGCTTGGGCAATATTTGCAGATCACCCTTGGCCGAAGGTATTTTGGCATCCAAAGTGGACCCGGACCATGTCTTTGTGGATTCTGCTGGAACTGGGGATTACCACATAGGAAAACCGCCCGACCGAAGATCTATCGCAGTGGCCCGAAAATATGGATTGGACATCAGTCACCAAAGGTGCCGACAATTTTCCAAAGCGGATTTTGCAGCGTTCGACCTAATCTACGTGATGGACCGAAGCAATTTTTCCAATGTGGCCAATTTAGCCTCCACAATGGAAGAAGCCCAAAAGGTAAAACTGTTGCTGGAAGAGGCCCCACTGGGCATTTCCGAAGTTCCGGACCCTTATTATGGCGGGGCCGATGGGTTTGAGGATGTATACCAAATGATTGATAGGGCTTGCGAGGCTATTGCCAAAAAACTAAATTGAACCCATGGAAGAGAACAAACCTGGTCTGGTCGTGGGCAAAGTCTATTTGATTCCCACAACACTCGGAGACAACGCCCCCTTGGAAGTGATGCCCATCTCCATTAAGGGCACCATTGAACGTATTGACCATTATATTGTGGAAAACGAGAAAACGGCGAGACGTTTCATCAAAAGGGTGAGCCCTAGCAAACCTCAGCCCAATCTCATCATCCAGACCCTGAACAAATACACCAACCCAGAAGAGATCCCCTCCTACTTAGACCCCTGCATACACGGACATGATATTGGCCTGTTGTCTGAAGCCGGCTGTCCGGGCATAGCCGATCCCGGTGCCGATGTGGTCCGGGTCGCCCATCAAAAAAGGATTCAGGTGGTCCCATTGGTGGGCCCCTCCTCCATTCTGATGGCCATGATGTCCAGCGGCATGAACGGACAAAATTTTGCCTTCAATGGGTATTTACCCATAGACAATGCCGAGCGGAAGACCATGGTAAAAAACTTGGAAAAACTGTCCCGTGAAAAAGGGCAGTCACAGATTTTCATGGAAACCCCTTATCGGAACAACAAACTATTGAAGGAGCTACTACGGATCCTCCAAAAAACGACCCGTCTTTGCATTGCAAGCGACATCACACTGCCCACGGAGTTCATCCAGACCAAAAGCGTGCACGAGTGGGGAGAGATTGAACTGGACCTGGACAAAAGGCCCACCATCTATATCATCCAGGCATAAAAAAACCCGGAACTGGTCCGGGTCTTTTATTCTTTTCCTTGGTCGTTCTTAGACCTTGGCGTTTTTTTTCTGCTCAATGTTGGAAATGTCATATCCCGCAAACTTTTTCATGTAGTAGGAGATACTGCTTCCATAAGCGTCCGTCACATCTTCCTGTCCATAGGACCGTAGGTATTTCTTGACGTTTCCAGCCCCGGCCAAATGCGCCGCAGCCAAAATTCCTGATTCAGTCACTTGCACACCGGCGATTTTTTTTCCGTTGAATCGCTTGATATCCCTTCGTAAAATCCATTTGTTACGCGCAATGTTGGCCGCAAATGCCTTTTCCTGCAATATGGGGTCGTCCAAAAAGGCATCCATGTCATAAATGCCCATAAGATTGAGGGTGCTGCCCCCAAATTGGTACTTCCCCAAATAACCCAATGAATTTACTACGTGATATCTGCCCTGGGACTCTTTGAAGGCGAGCGCCTCCTTGAAACCATTGTACGCCTTCCCAATAAAGGGGGGTACAACCTCTGTTTCACCCACGGACGAAATGGAATCCAGCGGTGCAAATTGTTCTAGACCTGTCTCTACCTTCAATGAATCGGGAACTGTATAGTCCGTTTTTTTCATCAAGGTATAGGAACCAAAACTTGTCAAAACTACGATCATGGCAAGATGTAGAACGAAACCTATCCATCTCTTCATAATGTTCATATTTGTGATCTTGATACTATATACGTATCAAAAATCAATTTGGCCGGCAAATATAGGGGGAGTTCACTTAAGGGGTCGTGTAAAGCTGCTAAGATTTTCTTAAATGAGGCCTAAAATCCGTTAAAGCGATGAATATCAACGACGAAGAACCCTATCTGAGCACTTTTTGTTCATTCAGCCATCGGGTGTACTGCACCTTATTTCGGTTGTGTTGCGCCAAGGTTTTGGCAAAAATGTGGTATCCGAAGTTGGAAACGTCCGCCACAAAATAGAGATAATCGTGCTTTTCAGGGTTCAAAACGGCATCTATGGAAGAGATGTCCGGCATGGTGATGGGCCCCGGTGGAATGCCTGCATATTTATAGGTATTGTAGGGCGAATCCATTTCCAGATCCCGATACAGCACCCGTTTGATGATGGTGTCGTAATTGCCCGTTTCCTTTTTGATGGCGTAGATGACCGTCGGGTCGGCCTGCAACAGCATCCCTTGCTTCACCCTGTTCAGATATACCCGCGCAACCCGTGGCCGCTCATCGGCCTTCACGGTCTCTTTTTGCACAATGGCCGCCAAAGCGGTGACCTGATTTGGGGTCAGCCCCAAGTTTTGGGCCTTTTTTCTGCGCTCTTCGTTCCAAAACCTATCGTATTCCGTCCACATCCGTTCCCGAAAACCTTCCGCATTGGTGTTCCAAAAGAATTCATAGGTGTTGGGCAAATACATGCCAAGCTTGCTGTCCTCATCAAAATGGGACGCCTTCAAAAAAGCAGGGTCGTTGAATGCCTGTAGGAGCGAAAGACTGTCCGCTTCTATCTGTTCAGCTATCCTTCCTGCCAATGCTGGCAATGATTCTTGGTTGTTGAAAGAAACCCGAACAGGAATATTGGCACTGCGAAGGGTGTTGATAATCTCGTTGTTGTTCATCCCCTTCTTCAAAGCATATTTTCCAGGTTTCACATTGGTGGTGTATCCCTTTCGGCGGGCAACGGCCTCAAAACTGGAAAGGTCCTTCAACAAAGGCTCCAACGAGGTCTTTACATCGGTGAAAATGGCATCGGAAGGAATATACACATAGGCTTCCTCATTGTTGAACTGGGTGTTCGGGCTAAAAATGGCGCTATAGATCTGGTAAACCACAAATCCACAGACCAAAATTCCCAAAATGGCTACTGCCCACAAGATTTTTTTAAGATACATCCGAATTTATCTTTTGAAACATGATTTCATTCTTGAACCCTGAACTGGTTCTTATCCACTCCTTTTTTACGCCGATGGGAACAAAACCCATTTTCTCGAAAAGATGGATACTGGCCTCGTTGTCCTCCAAAATATTGGCGTACAATTGATGGAGGTCCAACGTGGAAAAAGCATAATCACACAAGAGGGACAGTGCTTCGGCGCCCAGACCCTTGTTGCGGTCACCTGGATTGGTGATCACAATCCCAATGCCGGCTCTTTGGTGTTTCGGGTCAAAATCGAACAGATCGATCAAACCGATGCATTCCTGGTCTGCCCTGCAAATACAAAGACGAAGCTGTTTCACTTCGTAGATGTCCCGATGGGTGTTCTCCAGGTACAGTTGGAGCACTTTTTTGGAATAGGGTTTCAACGTTCCACTGATCTCCCAAATGGCCGTATCGTTCTCCAGTTCGTACAAAAAGTCCAGATCCGAAGGCTCCAACGCCCTGAGTTGGATTTGTTTCCCTTTTAAATTGAGCATTCCACTTCTCCTTTAAACACTTGATCGGCAGGTCCTTTGAGGAATACGTTGGTATATTTTCCGTCCTGCTCTTCAAAACCGATGGTCAAATCCCCGCCTAGCGTCTTGATGTTGACATTGGTTGCGGTAGTCTTTCCTGATCTGTGCATGGCCAAGGCCACAGCGGTGACCCCGGTGCCACAGGAAAGGGTCTCGTCTTCCACTCCCCTTTCATAGGTCCTCACCCGGAAGGTATCATCATCCAACTGCTCCACAAAATTGATGTTGCTGCCCGATTGTCCATACAATCCGTAGCGAAGTTTTTTTCCTTCCTTATACACATCAAAATGTTCCAGATCTTTTACCAATTGCACATGGTGGGGAGATCCCGTGTTCAGGAAACTGTAATTGCCCTTCTCGTGGATCTCATCCACATCCACCATCTTCAGGTTGACGATATTGCCATTCACACTGGCATGGTGCAGTCCATCCACGGCATTGAAGACCGCTTCTTTCCCAACAACACCCAAATGGTTGGCGAAGGCCACCAGGCATCTACCTCCATTGCCACACATGCTGCCCTCAGCCCCATCGGCATTGAAATAGACCATCCGAAAATCCGACATTTTGTCATTTTCAAGAAGGAGAAGGCCATCGGCCCCTATGCCAAAGCGTCTATCACACAGGTGGGCCACCAAGCTGGTATTGTTTTTGGGGAAGTTATGTTGACGATTGTCCATCACGACAAAATCGTTTCCCGTTCCTTGGTATTTAAAAAACTGCAGTTTCATGATTGCTTACAAAGAAACAAATATAGGGTATTCTTTAAGGATATTTTTGCAGTTAAAACAGCGTTAAACAGACCAAGCAAAAAATGCAATTCTTTTAAATTTGTTAAAGCTAAATGTTAAATACGTATTGAATTATGAAGAGAATAGCCAATTTATTCATTGTATCCCTTTTCGCAGGTGCCATCACCCTGGGTGCATACAAGTTATTTTTTGAAAAGGACAATTATAAATGGGTGGCCCCTGGACAGGAAATACCTTTTGTGGCTACCAGCAACATGCCCACCTCTGCCAAAGGGGCCGGCATCAATGAAGTGGATTTTACCCTGGCCGCCGAAAAAACGGTGAATGCAGTGGTACACGTGAAAAACCTCACCATAAGCAAAGGCCCCAGCAGCCTTTCCGATTTTTTCTATGGATTTGAACGCCAACAAGTTCCACAAGTAGGAACGGGATCGGGGGTAATCATTTCCCCTGATGGTTATATCGTCACCAACAACCACGTGATCGCCAATTCCAGTCAATTGGAAGTAACCCTGAACAACAACAGGACCTACAAGGCTGAACTTGTGGGCACCGATGCCGATTCCGATATTGCCCTGCTCAAAGTGGATGCCGAAGATGCCCTGCCCTATTTGGCGTTCGGTGATTCTGACAATGCAAAGATCGGGGAGTGGGTACTTGCCGTAGGAAATCCGTTCAATCTGACTTCCACAGTGACAGCTGGAATCGTGAGTGCCAAGGCAAGATCATTGTCGATGGGATCACAATCCTTTATCCAGACCGATGCTGCCGTAAATCCCGGTAATAGTGGCGGAGCCCTTGTGAACACCAACGGTGACCTGATCGGGATCAATACCGCCATTACCTCACAGACCGGTTCCTATGTGGGCTATGCCTTTGCCGTGCCCAGCAACATTGCCAAAAAAGTGGTGGAGGACATCATGGAGTTCGGCAACGTACAGAAAGGTCTTTTGGGGATTTCTGCGGCAAACATAAATTCCCGTGAAGCCATTGAAAGAGGTCTAGATCAGTTGGAAGGTGTATATGTGGCCGGGGTCGAAGAAGAATCCGGTGCATACGAGGCAGGACTTCAGGAAGGCGACATCATCAAACAGGTGGACAACATTTCCATCCATAAATTCGCCGAACTCAACGGCTATCTTTCTTCCAAAAGACCGGGCGACATTGTAGAGGTGACCGTGGACCGGGATGGAAAGAGCCTTGTCAAAAATGTCACGCTCAAGGAGCAACAGTCCGTTAGACTTCCCGCAACCGGTTTTGTAGTGAAAAACTTGTCCAAGGAAGACAAGAAAAGATTTGGGGTTTCCAAAGGCGTCAAAATCACGGACGTTCCCGAAGGATATGGTAGATATCAACTAAGGGGCAAGGTCATTATTGAATTGGATGGTGAGGAAATCAACAATATCGACGATGCCAAAGAACTTTTTGGAAAGATTTCAAGGTATGACAGGACCAGTTTCACCATGATCAATGAAAATGGGGAAAAAGAACATATGATCCTTCAATAAAAAGTGCCGAAAAAACACTTGAAAAGCACCCTGAAAATGGGTGCTTTTTATTTTTCAAATTCTTTTACGAAAACGTTTGAAATATCTAATTTAGCCGAAAATAAATCTTCAGTACTGCAACCTATTTCCATGAGCAACATTACATCATACGAAAAAGAGCTTGCCTTTCAGGCAGATAGAAGAAAAGCGACCACCGAATTCATCAAAATTATTAGCGACCTCTGGTATGACAAATCCATTGAAGTGGTTCTGTTCCGAAACCAAGTCATCGATAAGAATGTCAGCGACATTATCAACCTCCACGAATATGCGGGGGAATTTGTCCAGAAACCCATCTCCATTTTTGATTCGGTGGAGATCTTGCGGGCCATCAACGACATCAACCTGCCCCCTGCAAAACTGGACATTGGAAAGTTGACCTATGAGTACCATTCGGATGACAACACCCACCTGAATGTCAAGGCCTTTGTGGTCGAAAAACTAAGAGATGCCCAACACACCAAGGAAATCAAACCCAAGGATGTGGTATTGTATGGTTTTGGCAGGATCGGGAGGCTCGTGGCCCGGGAACTCATGGCCAAGACAGGCAGGGGAAGCCAACTACGCTTAAGGGCCGTAGTGGTCCGGGACGAATTGAACGAGGAAATCTTGGAAAAAAGGGCAGCCTTGCTCAAAACCGATTCGGTCCACGGACAGTTTACGGGCACTGTGGATGTGGACGCCCAAAATCAGGCATTGATCATCAACGGCACTACGGTGAAGTTTATCCGTGCCACCAAACCCGAGGACATCGATTACACCGCTTATGGAATCTACAACGCCCTTATCATAGACAATACAGGCGCTTTCCGTGACAAAGAGGCCCTTTCCAGACATTTGGAGTCCAAAGGGGCCGGAAAGGTCCTGCTCACCGCGCCGGGCAAGGAAGTCCCCAATATCGTCCATGGTGTGAACCACAAAAACTTTGATCCGGACAAGACCAAAATCTATTCCGCGGCTTCCTGCACCACCAATGCCATTACCCCCATATTAAAGGTAATGGAAGACTCCCTGGGCATACGAAAAGGCCATTTGGAGACCATCCATGCCTACACCAACGATCAGAACTTGGTGGACAACATGCACAGCAAATACCGTAGGGGCCGTGCCGCCGCGCTCAATATGGTGATCACGGAAACCGGGGCCGGCTCTGCCGTGGCAAAGGCATTGCCCTCCTTGAAAGGCAAATTGACCTCAAATGCGATCAGGGTGCCCGTACCCAATGGCTCCCTGGCCATTCTCCACTTGGAGGTCAAGAACAAGACCACTGCGGAAAGCATCAACACCATCCTGAAAAAATATGCCCTCGAGGGGGATTTGGTGGAACAGATCAAATATTCCCTGAGCAATGAGCTGGTCTCGTCGGATATTGTGGGCACCTCTGCCCCATCCATCTATGACAGCATGGCTACCATAGTTTCCGCCGACGGAAAAAGTGTGGTGCTCTATGTTTGGTACGATAATGAATATGGGTATTCGCACCAAGTGATACGACTTGCAAAATATATTGCCAAAGTAAGGCGTTATACGTATTATTGATGATTACACAACAGGGCAGATATCGCCGGTAAGCAGGTTTTTCTTTTGAATTTTGGTTTATTGGTGTAATTTCGCTTTACCCTTAATCTAAATTTAATACGAGAACACTTTGACCATGAAGCATTTACGACTATTATTGATCCTAGCCTTACTGATTCCGCTTTTTTCCACATACGCCCAGGAGGAGGAAGAGACCACGACCGAGGAAGACAGCACCCTCAAGGGGCAATTCGAGGAATTGGAACGCAAATCGGGAAATTACAGGGCCAATGGCATCCAATATGAAGTCATCAAGCTCTCAGACCTTTATAAGGTGAAGAACAATATTTTTGATTCCATCAATACCTCCACCAAAACCATAAAAGATCTTTCGGCCACCATCACCTCCAATGAGGCCGAAATAGAGAACCTCAATACGAAACTACGCGAAACTACGGATAAACTGAACTCTGTCACCGAGGAAAAGGACAGTATTTCCTTCTTCGGTATCCTGATAGGAAAGGGAACCTATAATTTTATCCTCTGGTCCATCATCTTTGGATTGTTGTTGTTGCTTTTGTTCTTCATTTATCGATTCAGGAACAGCAACTTCTTGACCCAACAGGCCAAATCCGCACTGGCCGATCTGGAAGAAGAGTACGAAAACCACAGAAGAAAGGCACTGGAACGCGAGCAAAAAATAAGCAGGCAACTACAGGACGAGCTGAACAAGCAGAAAAAATGATGCAAAGGCTTCCCAAAAGGAAGCCTTTTCTTTTGCGTCCTCCCGAAGTTTATATCAGCTTTCACTACTTTTGGGCGGAGAATCCATAACAGACCTTATCCATGCGGATAGACATTATAACAGTACTGCCGGAACTTTTGACAAGTCCCTTTGAGGCCTCCATCTTGAAAAGGGCCATAGAAAAAGGGTTGGTAGAGATACACCTCCATAATTTGAGGGACTACGCCACCAACAATTACAAACAGGTGGACGATTACCAATTTGGGGGCGGTGCAGGCATGGTGATGATGGTGGAACCCATTGACAAATGCATTTCAGGCTTAAAGGCCGAGCGCGATTATGACGAGGTCATCTACATGACCCCGGACGGAAAAACCTTGAACCAGGGCATGGCCAATGAACTGTCCCTGAAGGAAAACCTCATTATCCTGTGCGGCCATTACAAGGGTGTTGACCAAAGGGTACGGGACCTGTTCGTGACCCGTGAGATTTCCATCGGCGACTATGTCCTCTCCGGGGGCGAACTGGCCGCTGCCATCGTCTGCGATGCCGTGATCCGGCTTTTACCGGGAGTTTTGAACGATGAGACCTCTGCCCTAACGGACACCTTTCAGGACAACCTGTTGGCGCCCCCTGTTTATACCCGGCCAGCCGAGTACAAAGGACTGGAGGTGCCCAAAATCCTGCTGAGCGGAAACCTGCCCAAGATTGAAAAATGGCGGGAGGACCAGGCACTGGAACGCACTAAGAAAAGAAGACCTGATCTATTGGAATAAAAAATGGAAAATTTGGAAGTTTACTACATGGCAGGGAATGCAATCGGCACTATTGGACAACTGGTGCTCCTTATCGCTTGTGCGGTATTGATCTACAAACAGCGGAACATTGGCACATGGCTGATGCTGTTGGGCAGCTTGTTGTCCATCGTCTTTTCCGTGGGTCGAGTGGCATGGACCGCCTTTGCCTCCATCAAAAATCCGGAATCCTATGCGCATACCATGGCGGTACTGAACATTTTTGTCCAATTCCCATATCTTTTGTTCGTAATAGGACTACTGTTGTTCGCAGTCAAGTACACAACAGCAAGGAGCAATCAATCCGTTCCTTGAGATAAAAAGCAAAAAACCACTTGTTCTTTATAAATATTAGATTACTTTTGCAATCTCAAAATCAACCTCTGACGAAATACGTGAAAGTTGGTCTTGGTAAACGCTAAAAAATATACCATGGAATCCTTAGTAAAATTTGTTGAAGACGAATTTGTTCCAAAAAAAGATTTTCCAAAATTTTCATCCGGTGACACGATCACCGTGTATTATGAGATCAAGGAAGGTGAAAAGACCCGTACCCAGTTCTTCAAAGGAGTTGTGATCCAAAGAAGGGGAAGTGGCGCCACCGAGACCTTCACCATCCGTAAAATGTCAGGTACCGTAGGTGTGGAGCGAATTTTCCCCATCAACATGCCCGCATTGCAAAAAATTGAGGTCAACAAAAAAGGTAAGGTACGTAGATCCAGAATCTTCTACTTTAGAGGTCTTACCGGTAAAAAGGCCCGTATCAAAGAAGTTAGGGGATAATCCATTTTCCCTTTGTAGAAAGAGCACCCAAAAAGGGTGCTTTTTTTATGAACAATTGTTAATAACATCGGTTCATACGTTGTTGATTTTTAATCGGTTATAAAATTTGTTTATCCCAAGGTTTGTCATACTTTAGCACAAGAGATATGAAAATGATACCATTCAGGACCGTATCTCGATTTTAAAGCTGACGTTCTTTAAAAACCGAGGATTCCCCTTTTAATTGGTAACACTACTGATCACAAAAGGAATTTCGAATTGGGACAGGTTTAGGAAGGTCCGAAAGAGAAATAATGGATTTTATGTGCGGACGGGAGAGCAATTTCCCCTCTTGATAAGATTTAGGGAATACGGTACACTTTGCATGATGGAGTTTAGTTGAAAGATTAAAAACACGCGCAGAGGAAACGTTAAAGGTCTGTGGAAGCAATCCAAGATTGCAGGTTTTGCAGCAATGCGGAACAATCCAAGATCCTTTTCTGAAAGCCATATCTATGTTCAGGCACAGATATGGCTTTCGTTTTTTTCACGCATCCGCTTCTCCCTGTTAGTTTTATTCACCGATCAACATACATAAAATTGTATATTTGCAACCGCTCAAACATTATACATATAAATGGCTAAAATCTATTACACCAAAACCGATGAGGCACCTGCCTTGGCAACCTTATCTTTCCTACCCATTGTAAAATCCTTTACCGAAACTGCCAACATCACCATAGAGACCAAGGACATCTCCTTGGCGGGCAGGATCTGCGCCATGTTTCCCGAGTATTTGGAAAAGGACCAGCAAATACCTGACGATCTTGCCATTTTGGGCGAATTGGCCAAAACACCTGAGGCCAATATCATCAAACTGCCCAATATAAGTGCCTCCATCCCACAGCTGAAAGAGGCCATCGAAGAGCTACAAAAAAAGGGATACAAGCTCCCCAACTACCCCGATGAGCCAAAAACCGATGAGGAAAAGACCGTCAAGGCCAAATATGACAAAATCAAGGGCAGTGCGGTGAACCCTGTGCTCCGGGAAGGGAACTCTGACAGAAGAGCCCCCAAAGCCGTAAAGAACTATGCCAAAAAGCACCCCCACAGCATGGGCGAATGGTCATCAGATTCGAAGACCCATGTGGCCAGTATGTCCCACGGGGATTTCAAGTCCAATGAAAAATCGCTCACCATGGCCAATGCAGACGATATCCGTATTGAACTGGTGAAGGACAATGGAGAGACGCTTATCCTAAAGGATAAAGTGGCCCTTCAAAAAGAGGAAGTCATAGATGCCACCGTTATGAGCAAAAAGGCATTGGTCGATTTTCTTACCAAAGAGATAGCCGATGCGCGCAAGGAAGGCCTATTGCTTTCCCTGCATTTTAAAGCGACCATGATGAAGGTCTCCGACCCCATCATTTTTGGACATGCCCTAAAAGTATATTTTGCCGACCTGTTCCAGACATATGGGGAAACGTTTGAAAAATTGGGCATTGACCCCGATGACGGTTTGGAAACCTTATTGGACAAAATAGGTCAGCTGCCGGCCGACCAGCACAAAGAAATCCAGCAGGCCATTGCCAAGAGCATTGAAAATGGTCCAGATCTGGCCATGGTGAATTCGGACAAAGGAATCACCAACCTGCACGTGCCCAGCGACGTCATTATCGACGCCTCCATGCCTGCCATGATCCGCAGCTCTGGTAAAATGTGGGACAAGGACGGTAAATTGAAAGATACCAAGGCCATTATCCCCGATAGTAGCTATTCGGACATTTACCAAGCCACCATCGATTTTTGCAAGGAACACGGTGCCTTTGACCCCACCACCATGGGAACAGTGCCCAACGTGGGACTCATGGCCCAAAAAGCAGAGGAATACGGTTCGCATGACAAGACCTTCGAAATCCCGAACGCAGGAACTGCAAGGGTCGTGAGTATTTCCACTGGAAAAACCTTGATGGAACACCAAGTTGAGCAAGGGGATATCTGGAGGATGTGCCAAGTAAAGGATGCTCCCGTCCAAGATTGGGTCAAATTGGCCGTTTCCAGAGCAAGGGCGACCGATACCCCGGCCGTTTTCTGGTTGGACAAGAACAGGGCGCACGATGCGGAATTGATCAAAAAAGTAAATCGATACCTCAAAGACCACGATACGGATGGTCTTGACATAAGAATTCTTTCGCCATTGGAAGCCACCAAGTTCACCCTAAAACGCATAAAGGAGGGCAAGGACACCATCTCGGTTTCCGGAAATGTATTGAGGGACTACCTTACCGACCTCTTCCCTATTCTTGAAGTGGGCACCAGCGCAAAAATGCTGTCCATCGTTCCTCTTATGAACGGTGGTGGATTGTTCGAAACAGGTGCTGGAGGTTCTGCGCCCAAGCATGTGGAGCAATTCCTCGAAGAAGGTCACTTGAGATGGGATTCTTTGGGAGAATTCCTGGCATTGGCCGTATCCTTGGAGTTTTATGGCGAAAAGAACAACAACAAAAAGGCCCAAGTGATTGCGGATGCCCTGGACAAGGCCACCGAGAAATTCTTGGAAAATGACAAATCCCCGTCAAGAAAGGTCAATGAACTGGACACAAGGGGCAGCCATTTCTATTTGGCGCTCTATTGGGCAGAACAATTGGCCAACCAAAACGAGGATGCAGAACTGAAAGCCACCTTTAGCAAGGTTTTTGGTGAACTCTCATCCAACGAATCAAAGATTGTACAGGAATTGATAGATGCCCAAGGGTCACCCATACACATAGGAGGCTATTACCTTCCAGATGCAGAGATGGCATCAAACGCCATGCGACCCAGCACAACATTGAACAACATATTGGGTTCCATCGCATAGCACACATCAGGTCAATAACTTGAATTTAAAACGCAATCCTGAAAATGGTCAGGACTGCGTTTTTTTTATTCAAAATTGATGTGGAGTGTGTATTTTTAGGGGAAAACCTGTTCAATGTCCAAAAGACTTTTGGCTATTTCGGCCCTCCTACTCCTCCAACACGTTTGGGTCCAAGCCCAACAAAGATTCACCCTTAGCGGCACAGTTTCCGAAGCCAACAGCAATGAGACCCTGATCGGTGTCACCATTGCTTTTCCAGAATTGGGCACAGGGACCACGACCAACGAGTATGGCTTTTACTCCATTACCCTTCCAAAAGGCGAGTACAGAATCATAATCAGCTATTTGGGATTTCAGGAGGTGGTGGAAAATGTGAACTTGGACCGAAACATCAAAAAGGACTTTTATTTGACCGAAAAAGCCGAGGAACTGGATGAAGTTGTCGTCACCGATGATGTGGAACGACTGGACATCCGAAAACCCCAAATGAGTGTGAATACCCTGACCGCACAGACCATCAAGCAGATTCCCGTGGTACTCGGAGAGGCCGATGTGATCAAATCCCTTTTGTTGTTGCCCGGCGTTTCCAATGCCGGCGAGGCCTCATCGGGATTCAACGTCAGGGGCGGTGCCGCGGACCAAAACCTGATTCTTTTGGACGAGGCCACAGTGTTCAACTCCTCACATTTGTTCGGTTTCTTCTCCGTCTTTAACCCCGATGCCATAAAGGACGTGAAACTCTTCAAAGGAGGTATCCCTGCCAGATACGGCGGAAGGGTATCCTCTGTTTTGGAGATTTTCCAAAAGGAAGGGAACAGCAAGGATTTCAAGGTGAATGGTGGGATTGGTGCCGCGGCCAGTAGATTGCTCTTGGAAGGACCCATCATCAAGGACAGGACCGCTTTTCTGGTCGGTGGAAGGGCTTCGTATGCACATTTGTTCCTTCCGCTTTTTGATGTGGACAACAAGGCCTATTTCTACGATCTGAACACAAAGATCAACCACAAGATCAATGACAACAATAACATTTACCTTTCGGGCTACTTCGGAAGGGATCTTTTTAGCATCGGTGATCGTTTTGTGAACACTTATGGCAATGCCGTCGGAAACTTTAGGTGGAACCATCTGTTTTCGGAAAAACTCTTTTCCAACCTTTCGCTCATCTATTCGGATTATTATTATGGGTTAGAGCTTGATTTTGTAGGATTTGAGTGGAATTCCGGCATCCAAAACTTCAACCTCAAGTACGACCTGAAACACTACCTGAATGATAAGGTACAAATGAACTATGGATTCCAAAACATCTATTATGTCTTCAATCCGGGCGAAATAACCCCAAATAGCGCAGTCTCTGGTATTGTGGAGGAGCAATTGACCAAAAAATACGCCAACGAAAGTGCCATCTATATTGATGTGGAACACGATGTGACAGAAAATCTGAGCATCGAATACGGTCTTAGGGCAAGCCAATTCAACCGATTGGGGCAGGATGAATTCTATGTGTACCGAAACAACAACCCTGTGGAGTTTAACCCTTTCACTTTGGTCTATCGCGAAGCAGAACCCATCGACTCCATCAACCCTGGAAGGTCTGGCACCTTGAAAAAATTCTTCAACTTGGAGCCTAGAGTGTCCATATCCTACAATTTCAAGGAAAAAAATGCCATCAAGGCAAGCTACACGCGCTTGTCCCAATACCTGCACCTTCTGTCCAACACCAGTTCCCCTACTCCTTTGGATGTATGGACGCCTAGTGGACCCTTTGTGAAGCCCCAATTGCTCGATCAATATGCCATCGGGTATTTCAGGAACATCAAGGGCGGGGAATACACGTTTGAAACAGAAGCCTTTTTCAAGGACATCCAAAATAGGATCGATTATATCGATGGTGCCAATCTCATCGCCAACAATGCCATCGAACAGGTCATTCTCAACGGGCAGGCCCGAGCTTATGGCCTCGAAATACTTTTTAGGAAAAATGAGGGGCGGTTCACGGGCTGGTTGGCCTATACCCTTTCCAAATCGGAACAACGGACCCCGGGAAGGGATTTGGATTTTGACACGGGCCGATCCAATCTTGAAACGGGCATCAATCTTGGGCAATGGTACAATACTCCTTACGACAAAACCCACGACATTTCCCTTTTTGGCAGTTTTGATCTTAATGATAAATGGAACTTCAATGCCAATTTCATCTATCAAACAGGGCAGCCCACCAACTATCCCATCGGACAATTTGAATTTGAAGGGATCACCGTGCCCTATTACGGACTACGGAACAAGGAAAGACTGCCCGATTATCACCGCTTGGACGTTTCGGCCATACTCACCCCTAGGAAGAATAAATCAAGGAAAGTACAGGCCGAATGGGTCTTTAGCATCTACAACCTGTACAGCAGAAAGAATGCGGCCTCCATCAACTTTAGGGAGAATGAGGACACTGGGCGAAACGAGGCCCTGCGCACTTCCATATTCGGCATCATCCCATCTGTGACCTACAACTTTAAATTTTAGCACCATGAAAAAAGGAATCATATATAGCATCGGACTTATGTTACTCTTCGCTTGCGAAGATGTTGTGGATGTCGATTTGCCCGAAGTGGAAGCAAAGCTTATTGTCGATGGCCTTTTACGGGTGGACAAAAGTCAGGAGTTTGTGAACGTGGAAATTCGAATGAAGGAAACCACCAATTATTTTGATGAGAACCTGCCCACCCAAGTGGAAAATGCCGTCATCACCTATGGCAAACCCCTGAACGGCGATATTTTTGAAAGTTTGGCTTTCTGTTCCCTGGCCGAAAAAGAGCCGGGAAGTGGCATTTATATCCCGGACCCCAACTTTTCCTCGGATCAACGTATCCGGACCTCCGTTGTGGAACCGGGAATGGTCTTTATCCTCGAGTTGACCCACAAAGGCAAAACCTACTATGCACAGACCGAATATGTCCCCACAGTACCCATAGATAATTTGGAGCAAGGGGACGACACCCTTTTTGATGAAGAGGAGACTGAAGTGATCGTGACTTTCACCGACGATGCCGACCGCGATGATTTCTATGTATTTGATTTTGGTTTTGGAGAGTTCCTGACCGTGGAGGATCAATTCTTTCAGGGACAAGAATTTGAGTTCTCCTATTTTTATGACGATAGCCTCAATGCAGGACAGGATATCACAGTGAGCATTTTGGGGGCCACCCAGGATTTTTACAATTATATGGATTTGGTCATCGAACAGACCACAAACAATGGGGGCGTTTTTCAGACCCCGGTTGCAACTGCCAGGGGCAATGTGTTCGATATCACAGGTTTGGACAATATCGACATTTTTGACAATGTAGAGCGGCCCAATGACTATGCCCTAGGCTATTTTGCAGTGGTTCAGACCTATTCCCAAACCATCACCATCGAATAGTTCAAAGCACGAAATAAAGCAGCAGAACCATCAAAATACCCGTAACCCCTTGCAGCAAGGTCCCTACCGTATGCCCCCGCAAAGCGGTCTTTACATTAATGTTGGAAAATTGGGACACCACCCAAAAATAACTGTCATTGATATGGGACACCGTCATGGCACCGGCACCAACGGCCAGTACTGCCAAAGCCTTATCCGTAAGGGAAAGCAGTCCAAAGGTTTCCAATAAGGGGGCTATGATGGCCGAAGTGGTGATGATGGCCACCGTGGAAGAACCTTGGGCCGTCTTGAGAATGGCCGCGATCACAAAAGCGATCAACAATCCACCCACTCCCGTAGTCGATTCCAAATTGATGATGGATGCAACATCAACGGTCCGCAAGATGGCCCCAAAAGCACCTCCTGCACCCGTGATCAACACTATTGCCCCCGCCTGTTTGAAAGCCTCGGATACCCATTCCCCTCTCTCCTTTGCAGGTGCTTTTCTCCCCAACAAAAAAGCAAAGAATACGCCAATGAGCAGGGCAATCACCGGACTGCCCAGAAAATCGAGCACCCCAAAGGCCCACCCCTTACCCAAAGGGTAAGAAGGATAATTCACCACAGACTTCAGCGCAATCAAAATAATGGGGGCCAACAAGGGCAAAAATGCCTGAAATGGTTTCACCGCTGATGGTATTCCCTCTTTTTCTTCCAGTTTTTCTGCATCATCTTCTTCCTTAAGGGATTTGCCGATAAACCTCGCCCAAAAATAACCCGTCAACGAGACGGGTAAGGAGACCAAAAGTCCCAAGACCAACACCAACCCCAAATCAGCCTCCAAAATAGCGGCAGCCGCCAAAGGTCCCGGGGTTGGGGGCACAAAAACATGGGCCGCATACAATCCCGTGGCCAATGCAATGGCAAAAACCAATACCGGGATGCCCGTGCGTTTGCTGATAGCCTTGTTGAGGGAAGAAAGAATGATGAATCCAGAATCACAAAAAACAGGGATGGAAATCACATATCCTGCCAAGTTGATGGCCAATGGGGAGCGTTTCAAACCTATCAACCCCAAAATACTGTTGGCCAACACCTGGGTGGCCCCTGTCTTTTCCAGATAAATACCGATGACCGTTCCAAAGGCGATGACCAAGCCTATACCAGAGAGTGTCTTGCCAAACCCCTCCCCGATGGTCTCCATGATTTTTGACGGGGACAGTCCCAAAAGAAAACCTGAGATTACTGCAGCTATGGTCAGGGAAAAAATGGGGTGCATCTTGAATTTGACCGTGGCGATGATGATAAAGAGCACCACAGCTCCCAGAACAAGTATTTCCATGGTTAATTTTTGTGCATTACCCTCTAAATATAAGCTAATATTGCTACTTTGGTCCCATGAGGCACACCGACAAGGAACTTTTGGTAAAAGGATTGAAATCGTTTGGCTATACGGTCCTGGCCATGTTCGCTGGGCCACTTCTGATCTATCAAGCGTTTAAAAATCAAGACCACCCATTTTTTTGGCCCGTTTTGATCATAGGCATCATCTGTGCTGGAACGGCCATTTACCTGGGGTTCCGTTCCGTGAACATTGTCATGGATGCTGTTTTTGGGAAAAAGACCAAGGATTAGTCCTTGGGATCAGGAGGACGGTTCTTCCACTTGTTGGTCAACTGCGCATAATCATAGTCCAAAACCGATTTTTGCCGCTCCAACTGATTGGCCACAAAGGCCCGTTGCAAAATATCCTCAATGAGATAGTCCTCATGCACCAACTCTGGGTGGAACTCCTCTTTCAGACTGATCTTGAACATACTCGCCGTGGTATTGTACCAAAAGGCACGCCATCCACTGCGGAGTTCCTTTACCAGGTCAAAGGCCGTGGTCCCCGTTTGGCGATGGATCAACTTGACCAAGATTTGGCCTTCTGTGCGGGTAAGCTTTTTGAGTTCCTCTGAAAATTCCCCTTCGATGTATTTTTGGAACTTTTTCGTATATTTTCTTTGATGGCGCTTCTTTTTGATATGCTGCAAACTGTCGTTCAGTTCCACCAAACGTTCCGCGGCCAATTTGGCATAGGGATAGACCTTCAATGTCTTTCTGCGCAAGATCAAATAGCGTAAACGCTCCTTGCGGTCGGCAAAATCGAGCTCCCCAAAAATATAGACTTCGTCCAATTCGATGGAACTGAGCAGCACGGAATCCCCTTCAAACCGAACATAATAATCCTCAATGGAATCCTTCGGATACAACAACGAATCCTTTTCGGATTCCTGGGAAAATCCGAGGGCATAGAGCACAAGAAAAACGACAAGAAAACAATTGCGTAACATGCGGTCAAATTCTCAAAAGTCCTGCCAAAATTAAGGATAAAGGTATGATTAGGCCATTGATGTACTCCAAACTTTAACAAAAAGTAGTATCTCTTTCAAATACCAAAAGCCAAATTCCAATAACCAATAACTGAACAACCTAATAACTAAGTAAGGAGCGGGCAGTATGCAGTAGTTTCATGTTTTGGGTTTCAAGTTTAAGCAACAAACCACAATAACCTAGTAACCAAATAACCTAATAACTGACCAACAAACGAAATCGGAAGGCTTTCAAAATAACACTGAATATGCTTAAGTTTGCACATTAAAACAAACACATGGCTACTGCGAAAATCATCAATAAAAAGTCCCTTGAATTTTTAGAAAAATACCTGAACAATCCCTCGCCCACGGGCTACGAATGGGAAGGCCAGAAAATCTGGATGGACTACCTTAAACCCTATGTGGACGAATTCATTACGGATACCTACGGCACGGCCGTGGCCGTCATCAACCCAAAGGCAAAATACCGGGTGGTGATCGAGGGACATTCGGATGAGATTTCTTGGTACGTCAACTATATCACCGACAACGGATTGCTGTACGTGATCCGAAATGGGGGCAGCGACCACCAGATCGCACCATCAAAATGGGTGGACATCCACACCAAGAACGGCGTGGTGAAAGGAATCTTCGGATGGCCTGCCATACACACACGCGATCGTGCGAAGGAAGAACCACCAAAATTGGAGAACATTTTTATCGACATCGGTGCCAAGGACAAGGCCGAGGTGGAGAAAATGGGTGTGCATGTGGGCTGCGTGATCACTTATCCTGACCAATTCCAGATTCTGAACAAGGACAAGTTCGTTTGCCGTGCGCTGGACAACCGTGTTGGTGGTTTTATGATTGCCGAAGTGGCCCGTCTGTTGCACGAGAACAAGAAAAAATTGCCGTTTGGCCTCTATGTGACCAACTCGGTACAGGAAGAAATCGGTCTTCGTGGGGCAGAGATGATCACCCAGACCATAAAGCCCAACGTGGCCATCGTCACCGATGTGTGCCATGACACTACTACGCCCATGATCGACAAAAAGAAGGAGGGCGAGATATTGATAGGGTCCGGACCTGTGGTTTCCTACGCTCCAGCCGTCCAGAACAAGCTCAGGGAACGCATCATCGAGACGGCCGAAGGCAAAAAGATCCCGTTCCAGCGATTGGCCTCTTCAAGATACACCGGAACGGATACGGATGCCTTTGCCTATAGCAACGGTGGCGTGGCCTCTGCTTTGATATCGCTCCCATTGCGCTACATGCACACTACGGTGGAGACCGTGCACAAGGACGATGTGGAGAATGTGATCCGATTGATCTATGAAACCTTGTTGACCATCAAGGAGGGTGAGACATTTAGCTATTTTGACTAACTAATTTATTCATAATGAACGAAGTGAAGAATCTGGTTAAGACATCAGATTCTTCAGTCGTCAAGCTTTCACAAAATCACATTTGATAACTATATCCCCACTTGTCTACTCTCGATAAGACAATTTCTTATCTTTATGAACCTATGGACGAGCTGGTAGATATTCTGGATGAGCTGGGCAACCCGACCGGACAATCGTGTTTGAAGTCGGAAGCGCACCGAAAGGGGCTATTGCACCCTACCATCCATGTTTGGCTCTATAATCAGGATGGAAAAGTGCTGATCCAACAACGTGGGAAACACAAGGACACCCATCCCCTACTTTGGGACGTGTCAGTGGCCGGCCATGTGGCCGCTGGGGAAAATATTCCGCTTGCCGCGGTCCGGGAAGTACAGGAGGAAGTGGGACTCACCATTTCCGAAGCGGACTTGGAGCCCATCGGTACTTTTAAGGCCATCCATAAAATTTCCGAGGATTTCATCGATGCGGAGCTCCATCACCTCTTTTTATGTGAGCTGAAAGTCCCCATCACCGCACTGACCAAACAGGAAAGCGAAGTGGACGCCCTGGAACTGATCCCGCTCTTCCGATTTGCCGAGGAAACCTGGGGACTGGCCAATACGGCCAAATATGTGCCCCACGGCCCCACCTACTACAAAACCATCGTAAAGGAGATCAAAAATCGGATTTGACAGCTTCTGCAAATTGTGCAAAAGCATCCAGAGCATAGGCCTTCTGGTCGCCGGTTCTCATGTTCTTGGCCACAAAGTTGCCCTCGGCCAGTTCCTGTTCGCCCAAAAGGACCACATAGGGAACTCCCCGCTTATCGGCGTATTTGAACTGCTTTTGCATTTTGGCATCCATGGGGTACAGATCGGCCCTCAAGCCCAATTTGCGCAAAGAGGATACCAATTTGAGGGCTTCCAAACCTTCCTGTTTTCCGAAATTGAGACAGAGCACGTCCAAAGAAGTGTCCAGACTGTCCGGAAATAGACCCAATTCTTCCAAAACGAGATAGATGCGGTCCAACCCAAAGGAAATGCCCACACCACTGACGTCCTTCAAACCAAAGATCCCGGTAAGGTCGTCGTAGCGGCCCCCGCCTCCAATGGAACCCATGCTGACGCCTTCGGGAGCGGCTACTTCAAAAATGGCCCCGGTATAGTAGTTGAGCCCACGCGCCAAGGTCACGTCCAATTGCAATTGGGCAGACTGTAGCCCAATCATCCCCACGGTAGAAATGATCTCTTCCAGTTCCGCAACCCCGAGCATGCCCACTTCTGAGTTGGCAAGCAAGGTTTTTAGTTGCGCCAATTGTTTCGATGCGGAGCCGGACATCTCGAACAGAGATTGTGCTTTGGCTATGGCATTTTCAGAAATGCCCTTTTCCATCATTTCGGCCTTCACCTTCTCCTCACCTATCTTGTCCAATTTATCAAGGGCCACCGTAAAATCGACCAACAGATGCTTGGCCCCGATCACTTCGGCAATGCCAGACAGGATTTTTCGGTTGTTGATCTTGATGGTGGTGCCCTTCAATCCCAAATCTGTAAAAACGGCATCGTAGAGTTGTACAAATTCCGCTTCCTGCAACAGGGAATTGGCCCCTACCACATCGGCATCACACTGGTAAAACTCACGGAAACGGCCTTTTTGGGGCCTGTCGGCACGCCAAACGGGCTGAATCTGGTATCTTTTGAAAGGGAAATCTATCTCGTTCTGGTGCATCACCACATAGCGGGCAAAGGGCACGGTAAGGTCGTAACGAAGGGCTTTTTCAGAAATATGAGGGGTTAAATCTTTTGAACCTATTCTCTTAATTATTTCTACATATAATGCATCGAAGGGAAAATCAGACAAGTCAAATTCATAAACATCATTAGAGATAAAACTGGAAGCTTCTTCATTCCTAAACCTCTTTTTCTCAATTGCCTTATAAGACCATGTTATTATATGATGTTTAAAATTTGTTACTGCTTCAGAATATATATTCTTAAAACGAGAATTATACTGTTCTAATAAATTATTAAAATGAAAGGTGATGGTATTTAGAACAAATGAATTTTTTAGATATTCACTAAATTTTAATGACCTATTCCTTATTTTATCACCATATTCTTCGTCAATTTCGGAACAAGCATTTTGAAGTCTAGTTGCCATGGTGTTTCTAAAATCCGTAGATTCAGAAATATCCTGAGCAAATTTTTCAAAATAATCCCCCGAATTCAAAATCTTAAAAATCAAGCGGTCGCCTTCTTCCCCATATTTGCCCATCAAAGTGTCTGAATTTTCAAAAGATGGGGTCTCTATCGGCATGAAACCAAAGGTTTCAAAATGCTTTTTGATGTTTTGGATGATATAGTTGCGCTTAGCGACCTCTGCCGGTGAAAAATCCCGGGTCCCTTTGGGTATGGATGGTTTCTGTGCCATGTGGTTATTAAAATTCTGGTGCAAATATACGGTTTAGGTTGAAGAACAGGTAAACAGGGAACAAGTACAAATGTCAAGTTCAAGGTTCAAAAAACAAACTCCAATGTTTCAATAACCAAGTGATGATTACCTGACACGAATTGCACGAATCAACACGAATACTTTTGATTTTGTGACTTGCTCTTGCACTTGTATTTTCATGGGGTTACTCCATAATCTGCTCAAACCATTGGTAGAGCTCACCTTTGGTGATGACGGCGCCTTGCTTCAAAAGTTCAAACTTGTCCACGTTCTTGTCCTCGCCATAGGCCTTGGATGCGGTGAGGTATTCCACGAAATCGGATTGGAAATTGCGCTTGAACCACCCAAATCCTTCATTGGTCCGCAGGTCGATCTCAGGATTCAGGACTTTTACGGAAAGGAGTTTCATTTCCTTCTCCGTGAGGTGGAACAGGTGCATGTGCCGTTCGGAAATATTCTCCAAGTATTCCACTTTGGACAACACCCCTTCCCAGATCAGGTCGCTGAACACATCGATTTCCTCTTCGGCCACCTCTGGCTTATCGGCTTTGAGGGTTGCCCATTCTTCGGCCGTGATGGACTGGGTGGCCAAAAAATTGATGAACTCCGGATGCAGTTCTTCCAATTGTTCCTTGGTCAATCGTTTGTATTTCATGGTGCAAAAATAAAAAAGACAGGTTGTTGATGTCCCAAAAAACGGGAACAAAAAAAGGGCCATGCAAGCACGGCCCTCAAAAATCATATCACATTTGATCGTTAGTTCGCCTCGGCGATCACTTCAAAAGGGAATTCCAATACAACTTCCCTGTGAAGTCGGATGACCGCCTCATAAGGACCTGTCCTTTTGATGGCTCCACCCTTGATATTGATGAATTTCCTATCGATTTGGTGTCCTTCCTTGTCCAAAGCGGCAGCAAGGTCAATATTGGTCACCGACCCGAACAACTTGTCTCCAGCACCTGCCTTGGCAGCGATGCGGATCTCCAATTGTTTTAGGGCTTCAGCGATCTTGTTGGCCTCATCAACGATTTTCTTCTCTTTGTGGGCCCTTTGCTTAAGGTTCTCTGCCAAAACTTTTTTGGCAGAAGGCGTGGCCAATGTGGCCAAACCTTGTGGGATAAGGTAGTTTCTGCCGTAACCGTTCTTTACGGTAACGATATCATCCTTAAATCCCAAATCCTGTACATCTTCTCTTAGAATAAGTTCCATTCTTCGGTATTTTTTATTTCAACATATCGCCAACGTACGGCATTAACGCAATGTGACGGGCACGCTTAACGGCCTGGGCCACTTTTCTCTGGTATTTCAAGGAAGTACCTGTAAGTCTTCTGGGAAGCAGTTTTCCTTGCTCGTTTACCAATTTCATCAAGAAATCCGGGTCTTTGTAATCAATGTATTTGATACCTGATTTCTTGAACCTGCAATATTTCTTTTGCTTGTTGGTCTCGATATTGAGAGGGGTCAGATATCTGATTTCCCCGTCCTTCTTTGCTTTTGCTTGTTGTTCTATGGATGCCATGTCCCTATGCGTTTGCTTTTAATTTGGTTCTTCTTTTCTCTGCCCAAGCTATTGCATGCTTGTCCAGTTTAACGGTCAAGAAACGCATGATGCGCTCATCTCTCCTGAATTCCAACTCGTAGGGGCCTATGGCCTCACCGGGAGCAGTGAATTCGAACAAGTGGTAAAAACCACTTTTTTTGTGCTGAATGGGATAGGCCAATTTTTTAAGTCCCCAATCTTCCTTGGAGACCATTTTGGCACCATTCGTAATCAAGAAATCCTCGAATTTCTTGACTGTTTCCTCTATCTGGGTCTCAGATAGAACGGGATTCAAAATGAAAACAGTTTCGTAATGGTTCATATTATATATTTTTAAAGGAGCGCAAAAGTAATAATTATTCCTTCTCCCTGCAAGAAAACCGATAAAACTTCGTTTAAAGTACAAGAGTTATCAACACCGATGAACCTAATAAACCTAAATAACGTAAATGGTAATATACACAACAAAATAGACCATGTTTACATCTTTTGTTGCTCCTAAGCGTCTTTTTTATGTAATTTGCCGATGATTTAAAACCCTACAAATCACCCCATTCTATGAAATTAAAAAGTATAATTGTAGACGATTCTTCCATGCAGCGGATGGCCGTTGCGAAATTGGTCAACAATCATCCACATCTTGCTTTGGTTGCCGAGTACAGCAACGCCATTGAAGCCAAAAATGGCCTGAAAAACCACGACATCGACCTTATCTTCTTGGATGTTGAAATGCCGATCATCAGTGGTTTTGACCTTTTAGAGGCCCTAGAGAACCCACCACAAGTCATTTTGATCACAGGAAAACCTGACTATGCCCTTAAGGCATTTGATTATGACGTGACCGATTACCTTCACAAACCCATCACCCTGGCCCGTTTTGAAGCCTCTGTAAAAAGAGCCGTTGCCAAATTTGAGCAATTGAACCGGGTGGATGAGGACGAAGAGCACATTTTTGTAAAGAGCAACCTTAAGAAACGTAAGGTTATCCTAAACGACATTAAATGGATCGAGGCGCTTGGGGATTACATCAAATTGGTGACCGATGAGGCCAATATCGTGATCTTGTCCACCATGAAATCTTTCGAGCAGCAGTTGCCTGCCGAAAAATTTCTGCGCATCCATAAATCGTACATCGTGAATCTGGAAAAAATCGAAAAATTCAACAGTAAAAATGTTGAGGTCGGTGGCAGACAGATTCCATTGAGCAGAAACAAAAAGACTGAGCTGGCAGAAGCGCTCGCCAACGTATAGTAAAAAGCTATATGTGGTCCACATTGTAGACCAGTCTTACACTTTTATACTTTGAAATAGCATTGAAGGATTTTTCAATCCTTTTAATGCTATTTTTTGTTTGTGCCAACGACTGTTTTTTGGGAATCTTGATCAAGATATTTTTCAGGTAGTCCCGACGTATCCTGCCCACAGGAGGGTATTCCGGTCCCAAAATCTGGTGCCCCAACACATTGCGGAGTGACTCGGCCAGCCATTGAGCGGCCTCGTTCAGTTTATTGAAGTCCCTGTCCTTTAGCGTGATCTTGATGATCCGCACCAAAGGTGGGTATTTGAACTGTTCGCGCTCGTACAACTGTTCCGCAAACATTTTATCGTAATCATTGGTGGTGACTTGCTGCAAGATCTGATGGTAGGGATTATAACTCTGGATGAGCACTTTTCCTCTTTTCTGGGTCCGCCCTGCCCTGCCCGCTACTTGGGTCAGCATTTGAAAACTCCGCTCATGGGCTCGGTAGTCGGGAAAATTGAGCATGGTATCCGCATTCATGATGCCCACCAAGCTCACATTCCTGAAATCCAGCCCTTTGGTCACCATTTGGGTACCCACCAAAATATCCATCTCTTGGTTCTCGAAGGCGGAAATAATCTTTTCATAGGCATATTTTCCGCGAGTCGTGTCCAAATCCATCCTACCAGTGGCCACATCCGGGAAAAGTTGTCCCAATTCTTCCTGTATCTGTTCCGTTCCGAAGCCTTTTTTGTCCAAAGTAGGGCTGCCACAGGCCAAACATGCTTGTTGCAAAGCCATGTGATATCCGCAATAATGGCAGCGAAGCTGATTGATGCGCTGGTGATAGGTCAAGCTCACATCACAGTTGGGGCATTGGGCCACGTGCCCGCAGGTAGTGCACTCCACCACTGGGGCAAACCCTCTTCGGTTCTGAAAAAGAATGACCTGCTCCCCTGCTTCCAAAGTTTCGGAAATGGCATTAATCAGGGTTTCGGAAAAATGGCCCTTCATCCGCTTTTTTCGGGTGGCCTCCTTAATATCCACTAGATTGATGTCGGGCATCAACACATTTCCATATCGATATTGAATCGAAGCATAGCCATATTTCCCTTTTCTGGCATTGTACATGCTTTCTATGCTCGGCGTGGCCGACCCCAAAACGGTGCGCGCCTTATGTAGCGAGGCCAACACAATGGCGGCATCACGGGCATGGTACCGCGGTGCGGGATCAAATTGCTTGAAGGAACTTTCATGCTCCTCATCCACCACGATGAGTCCTAAATTGGTGAAAGGCAAAAACAAGGAGGAACGGGCACCAATGACAATCTGTGCCTTCTCGGCGTTTTTCAGCACATTGTTCCAGACCTCGACACGTTCGTGGATGCTGTATTTGGAATGGTAAACGGACACTTTGTGCCCAAAATAGTCCCTCAACCTATTGATCAATTGGGAGGTGAGTGCAATTTCTGGCAAAAGATAGAGCGCCTGCCGGCCAGTGTCCAGACATTGCTGGATCAATTTTACATACACCTCTGTTTTTCCCGATGATGTGACCCCGTGCAGCAAAACCGGTCTGTCCTCCGCAAAACCTGAGTTGATATCCTCCAGCGCCTTGTTTTGATGTTCGTTCAGGTCAATGTTCCGGGCCTCCTCGGACTCTTCATTGTACACCACACGGTCCTGCCTTATCTGATATTCTTTTAGAATATCCTTATCGATAAGGGCTTTGATCACTGCCTTGGAACTGCCGCTATGCCTTTCCAGGTCGGTAATGGGGATGGGTTTGTTGCTCTTGGTCCGCAATTGAAAAAGGGAGAGTACCACTTGGCTCTGTTTGGGCGCCCGGGAAAGTTCGTTCAGTAGCTCTTCCAATTGTTGGTCATCGTCATAGGTTTCGGAAAGTTTCACATAGCGGACCAATTTGGGCTTGTACTGTTCGTAGAGCTCTTCCTTTTGCCGAACCACTCCTTTTTGCACCAAACCATTGATCAGGGAGAGTACATTTTTCTTGTCCACGATATCGCTGATCTCCTGAACTTTCAATGCAGACTGGTGCTGCAATGCTTCATATACCAAAAACTCATCGTCACTGAGTCCCATTTCATCCACGGTAGCCTCTTTGTTGGGGAGTATCAAGGTCTCACTTTCCAATAAAAAGGCACTGGGCAGGGCACTACGGATGACTTCGCCCAAGGTGCACATGTAATATTTGGCCATCCATTCCCAATGTTGCAACTGATATGGACCTACAAGGGGAGCGTCATCCAAAATTTGATAGATGTCCTTGGCTTCGTAGGCGGTCGGGGCATTTTGGTGTACCCGATAGGCCAAGGCCGTGTAGATCTTTGACTTGCCAAAGGGAACGGCAACGCGCATTCCGGGCTGGATAAAGTCCGCCTCCCGTTGGGTGATGCTATAGGTAAAAAGTTTTTCTAAGGGGATGGGAAGGACAACTTCCAAAAAATATTCCATACACTACTCCTCAATCACCCTGTGCCAGGTCTGCGTTCGGTGCAAAAAAGCCAGATAGCCCCTCACTTTCAGGCGGTC
Source organism: Flagellimonas baculiformis (assembly GCF_033441575.1). Taxonomy (NCBI): domain Bacteria; kingdom Pseudomonadati; phylum Bacteroidota; class Flavobacteriia; order Flavobacteriales; family Flavobacteriaceae; genus Flagellimonas; species Flagellimonas baculiformis. Next base: position 6,270 of record NZ_JAUZVW010000012.1, on the reverse strand, counting down.
GTCATTTTCTTCGTCCAACCAGACCTTGCCCCTAAAGGTCATTCCTTGCTCGGGATCGAACAATTTATCGCCTTTGTACTCTCCTTTTCCATTATGCTCGAAATCGTCCATGATCTTCATGCCCAGCACCGGTTTGTCCTTCAGCTCTCCATCACATTTGGTACATAGGGCATCTTGCTTCCCTTCCTCCAATATTTTGACCACCTTGGCATGCATCAGGCCATCTTCCTTATAGATTTCGATGATCGCCTTAGCAACGCCGTTACGGTCATCAATGGTCTTCCATTTCCCAAAAACAGACTGCGACCATGCCCCTTGAAAACATAGAAAGCCTATCAGGAAAATGCATTTATGGATTGTTCTGTTGCCTTTCATGTCGTTTTTTTAGTGAGTTGAGGGTCGCATTGAGTTCAAAACCCAACAATAATATATTGGAATTTAACCAAATGAACACCATCAGGATCAATAATCCTCCCAATGCCCCATAAAGTTCGTTATAGCGGGCGAATTTTTCCACATATATTCCAAAAAGATACGAAGTAAATAGGAACAACAGCGTGGTCATGAGTGCGCCGGCTGAAAAAAACCTCGCATTCCTACCTTCGGCGGTCCCAAAATAGTAAAGGATGGCCGTGGTGAGGTAGGACAGGCTCAGGAAAAACACGATCTTGGCAATCTGGATCCCAACACCATCCCCTTTTTCTACATCGTATCCCAAGGTCTTTCCCAAATACTTGCTGGTGTATTCCACAATATAAAATTCGAAGTACACAAAGGCCACGGCACCAATGATCAACAAAATGGAGAGAATGAGCCCAACCACAAGGGCGTAGGCGTACTGTCTGAAAAAATTGCGGGTAAGCTCCACATGGTACGAATTTTCAAATCCTCCAAAAATGGCGTTCACCCCGTTGGCCACCAAAAAGATGGACACGATGAATGCCGATGACAGGAGCCCGCCTTGCTTCTGGTCCTTGATCTGCTGATAAATCTCCCCAAAATAGTCGCTGGTGGCCGAAGGCAGGAAGGATTCCAAAAAATCGAGGAACTGCGCATCGAAATTTTCATTGCCCACGCTCACATACGGGATAATGAAGGGTATGAGGGTCACCAAGAAGATGAGCAATGGGAACAGGGCCATAAAAAGGCTGAAGGCAATGGAACTGGCTCGGGCGGACAAGGTTCCCTTGACGACCCCAACCAAATACATCTCGATCAGGTCATAAAGGGAAAGTCCTTCAAAAGCCTTCAGTTTGATGCGCTTCAACAAACGCACCAACCAATTGACCACGGGTATCTTTTCCAATTGCTCTTCTATGGCCACTGACATTTTATACCGCTTTTAAACTAAGGTCCATATTATAGACTGAATGGGTCAACGCACCGGAGGAAATATAATCCACCCCGCACTCGGCATAGGCTCGGATGGTCTCTTCGTTGATCCCTCCGGAGGATTCGGTCTGGCACTTCCCGTTTATCCGTTTTACGGCTTCGCGGGTCTGTTCATAATCAAAATTGTCCAACAGGATGCGATATACCCCATCAGATTTCAGAATTTCATCGACCTCATCCAAATCCCTCGCTTCCACAATGATTTTCAGGTCCTTCCCCTTTTCCTTGAGGTATTCCCGGGTCTTTTGGATGGCCTTGGTGATGCCCCCTGCAAAATCGATATGGTTGTCCTTCAGCATCACCATATCGTACAGGGCGAACCTATGGTTCTCGCCACCGCCTATCTTCACGGCCCATTTTTCCAGCGCCCGGATTCCTGGAGTGGTCTTGCGGGTATCCAAAATCTTGGTGTCGGTGCCATCCAGAAGGGACACAAAATCCTGGGTCTTGGTGGCAATGGCACTCATGCGCTGCATGGCGTTGAGCACCAACCGCTCCGCCTTTAAAATGCTTTGGGAGCTTCCCTCCACATAAAAAACGACATCCCCGTATTTTACAGGACTTCCATCTTCCATCAGGACTTCGATCTTCAATTTTGGGTCGATGTAACTGAACACCAATTTGGCAAACTCCACGCCGGCAATGATGCCCTCATCCTTTACTAATAATTTGGCTTTTCCGGTGGCCGATGCAGGAATACAGGCCAGTGAACTGTGGTCGCCATCCCCGACATCTTCGCGTACCGCATTGGAGATGATCAGGTCCAGTTCCTTATGAAATTGTTCTTCGGGTATCATGCATTTGGGTTTCCACGAAAATACTAAAAACATTGGTGTTGTTGAAGTACCATATATTTATAGAGATAGGAAAAAAATTGAACTGCATATCCCCTATTTGCTGTACCAGTGGCAATCCTGTTTCATATTCAACAATATAGTCTCGGATGGTAGAATCAAAAATGTTGAAAATAAAAAGCCACTGAAAAATAGTACACACTCTTCAATGGCTTGATAATTTTAAAAGAACAACTGTCTATGGACATGGTCCTAATTGAGGGTCAATCCCTGAAACTTCCCAGAAAAAATCATTTATAAGAATATTCAATGCTGCATCCGTTTCTGCTCCGCAAAGGGGAACCCCTTTCATACCCAAAGTAATGTTCGTGGGCCCATCGTTCTGTTCCAAATATGTAGCCCATCCAAGCAACGTGGCATTTGCATTGGCATACGACATGCCAGAATCATCCAGCATTTCTGTCATATCGCCTGTAATCGGAACAATGCTTCCAATTTTCCAGTCTCCAAGATCTTGATCAAAGTTCATGGCCTTTTTAAACATTTTGTCCATGCTTATAACCTGATTGGTATTCCAATCCCCGATATCTTGGTTAAAGGCAACTGCACCAAAAAACATTCCTTGCATATTGTTTACGTTACCTACATTCCATTTTCCAATATCTTGATTGAAATTTGAAGCACCATCGAACATATAGGTCATATCGGTGACTTTGCTCACATCCCATCCCCCAATATCCATATTAAAAGAGATGGCCCCTTGGAACATAAATCCCATTGTGTTCACATTACCGGTATTCCAATCCCCGATATACTGATTAAACGCAGTGGCTTGAGAAAACATCCCATACATACTTTTCACTTCACCTACATTCCATTTCCCAATATCCTGATTAAAATTCGTGGCTCCGGCAAACATGTAATTCATATCGGTAACATTGCTTACATCCCAATTTCCTATATCCTGATCGAAATTGACGGCACCAGTGAACATAGATCCCATGTAGGCCACATTGCTCACATCCCAGTCTCCAATGTCTCCGTTAAAAGAGCTTTCAGAAAACATGCCGTACATGGATTGAACTTCAGATAAGTCTGGTTTGTCGGTGGCAGTGAAATTATGCAAGTTGATACATTTTTCGAATGCATAACCGAGGGATTGCCATTTGTTGGCACCCCATTGCACTACATCCACAAGGGAATTTTTAGTGACGTCTTCAATATCAAGCATATACAATGCTGGAAACTGACCTTTAATGGCTACATAATAAGTTCCTTGGGTGAGATATTGATGCTTGGGATAGAGTTCTGTTATATGCTCCACTGTGCCGTCTCCCCAATCTATGGTAAAATCGTAGGTATAAGTAATGTTTGGGCTTGTTGCTATGGTAATCTCTTGTCCAGCTTCCACCTGCCATTTGGTGATAAAAGATGTGGGATCCTCAAAAAGGGTTTCAACAACATTGGTCACGGCTATGGTCACATTAAATTCTACGATTTGGTTCGTGCCATCGTTCACACCTATGGTCAGTTCATGTTCTGTCTTGGTTTCAAAGTCCAGGGATTTTCCTTCCAAGAGGGACAGATCTCCTCCTTCGGTAATCTCGAACAGTTCGTCAGCATCCTCCAGTATGCCAAAAGTAAGGTCATCCTCTTCGGGATCGCTGGCCAGCACAGTCCCGATTATATGCGTGTCCGAAATGTCCTCTGAGGTGGTGAAGGTTTGTGGCTCTGTGGTGGGCGGTAGATTCTCCGGTTCCAATGGGGTCAAATTGATGGTGATTTCGGCCTTGGCCTCGTCGGTGCCATCGGTCACAGCTACGGTTAGGGTATGTTTGATATTGGAAGCGTAGTCCAATGCCTTGCCAACTGCCAAGCTCAGATCGCCCGTTTCGGTGATCTCGAACAAGTCATTGTCGTTTTGTGAAATGGAGAAGGTCAGTTCCTCATCTTCGTCTGCGTCGGTAGCCTCCACGGTACCGATGAGCTGGGTATCTGAAATGCCCTCGGACACCGTAAAGGATTGTGCAACGATGATAGGCATGTTGTTCTCGGGTGGCGGTGGCGCATCGTCCTTGCCACAGTTCCAAAATAGGATAAAACTCAAAAGGGCCAAAAAGCAGTTCTTGTTGTTCATTAGTGGAGAGAATTGTATTGATCTGCACCAATGTCTTTAATTTTTCTCATTGGGTGAGCAGTGATCTGACGAATGTGGCTTTTGATCTGACGGATACCACTTTTCTGAGGAAATAATACTCTTTAGAATGATTTAATCAGTAATGAAGACTTTACGTAGTTCAAGTGGTCTTTAATCTTTTGAGGCCAAAAATGGATCTTTTCTCTCTTCTCTTTGTTCTTGAACTTGAAACTTGCTCTTGGGCTTTTCCCCATCAACCCAAACACCCCATCCGTCAACCCAAACGGGGCATCCGTCAGATCGTGCCAAAAACATTCCCCCGATCGCCCCATCTTGCCGTTATTTTTTCACCCTAAAACAAAATATGTTATGAAGAACATCATGAAAAAACTGGGCACCGCCTTCTTGGCCATTGCCCTTCTCTGGTCCTGCGGGAAGGACGACGGGCCCGAACCGGCCAACACCGCCCCCGTGATCGCCGACCAGGCCTTCAACGTCTCCGAGGACATCACCCCTGCCGATGCCATCGGAACGGTCTCCGCCACCGATGCCGATGGCGACAAGCTCACTTATAGCATCAAAACGAACGACGGCGACCTCTTTGCCATCACATCCGCAGGGGCGCTCACACTGGCACAGGGCAAATCGCTGAACTTTGCCGCCAAGGCACAGCACACCATCACCGTGGAGGCAAGCGACGGGGACAAGGCCGCCACGGCCAAGGTCACCGTGAACGTGTCGCCCACGGGCACCGACCCCAACAACACGGCCCCCGAGATCGCCGACCAGGAGTTCTCCGCAAAAGAGGACATCGCCGACACTGCGGTGATCGGCACCGTGGAGGCATCCGATGCCGATGGGGACGAGATCTCCTTTGCCATCACGGCGGATGCCGATGGCCTCTTCGAGGTCGATGCCGCCACAGGGGAGCTTTCCCTGATGGAGGGCAAGGCACTGGACTTCGAGGCCAAGACCGAACACAGCATCACCGTGGAGGCCAGGGACGGCGACAAGAGCGCCACCGCCACCGTGGCCATAAAGGTCACCAACGTGATCGAGGGACTGGCAGAGGACCCCGCCTCCTTTGTCACCACCTGGAAGACGGAGGCCGCCAATGAGGAGATTTTGATTGTCCTGTCCAATGCTTATACCTACGACTTTACCGTGGACTGGGGGGACGGCACCGTGGAACAGATCAACACGGCCGGTGACATCTCCCACGTCTATGCCAGTGCAGGTACCCATACCGTGGCCATCAAGGGGCAGTTGCCGGCGGTTTCGTTTAGTGGCGAAGGCGACCCTAACCCCGCCAAGTTGCTAACGGTGGAGCAATGGGGCAGCATCCAGTGGAAGAACATGAACAGTACCTTCGCTTATTGTTCAAATATGGTCCTCAACGCCACGGACAAACCGGACCTCTCCCAGGTGACCGATATGGCTCATATGTTCAGAAATGCCGCTGCCTTCAATAACGACCTCAGTGATTGGGACACCTCCAATGTGACCAATATGTCCTTAATGTTCTATGGCTCCACTTCCTTTAATGGAGACCTTAGTGGCTGGGACACCTCCAGCGTGACCGATATGGCTCATATGTTCAGAAATGCCACTGCTTTCAATAAGGACCTCAGTGATTGGGACACGGCCAGTGTGACCGATATGGCACGTATGTTCTATGGGGCCACTTCCTTCAACGGGGACATCAGTGGGTGGGACACCTCCAAAGTGACCGATATGGCACGTATGTTCTATGAGGCCGCTTCCTTTAATGGGGACATTGGCGATTGGGACACTTCCAACGTGACTGATATGGGCCTAATGTTCACCGAGGCCACATCCTTTAACGGGGATATCAGTGGATGGGACACGGCCAACGTGACGGATATGTCATATATGTTCTTTGGGGCCACTGAATTTAACAGTGACATCAGCGGATGGAACACCTCC